>NZ_PPRF01000004.1 GCF_002902145.1 Staphylococcus rostri
GTGTCCCAAAAGCAGGATTTTCGACAGAACTGCCACGATTTCGGCAAAATCAAAAAGCAATTTTGCTCATCGTTCGGTTCTGCTCAAATCCTAAACGCTTTTGTCCTAACCTCGCGCTAAATACATCTAATCGTGTTACAATAGAAGTACACGAACAATAAAGTTATATGATACGGATACCACACGCCATCTGCTAGAATGAGAGTAGATGGCGTTTTCAATAAGAACGGACGATAATAGGAGGTTCTATATGACACATAAAATTTATGAAATGCCAGTAGCAAATGTATATCCGAATTACGTGAACAAAGCTGAGAAAAAAGGGCGTACGAAAGAAGAAGTGGATACCATTATTCGTTGGTTGACGGGTTATACTGATAAAAAAATTGCGGAACATTTAGAGGCAAAGACGTCATTCAGAACATTCTTTGAGCAAGCACCGGAACCGAATCCAAATCGTAAAAAAATTACGGGTGTGATTTGTCGGGTACGTGTAGAAGACATTGAAGAACCACTGATGCAAGAGATTCGTTATTTAGACAAGATGATTGATGAACTAGCGAGAGGTAAGGCGTTAGACAAGATATTCCGTAACCATAAATAACACGAAGCCCTATTGGACGTACTATCCAATAGGGCTTTTACTATGATTAATTGGCATTATATATTTGATCGTTGTTTAATGCGTCTGTTTGTTGTCCATTTTGGTTATCGACTGTATTGTACGATTGTTCCGCTTGGCTAGGTGCTTGTTGCGGGACATATGTTTGTGGATTCGTATATGCAGGTGCTTGCTGTACCGGTGGTGTATATGATGTGTCAGGCTGTTGAACATCTTCCACCGTCTCTGTTGATTCTGGAACTTCAGTTTGTTCTACGGGTACTTGTGCTTCTTGTGACACGTTAGGATCGTACACAGGTGTTTCTTCAGTTTCCGTTTCTGCTTCCTTCGCTTTTTTAGGTTTTGTTTTTTCTTTCTTATCTTTGTCTTTCTTCGCTTCTTTAGGTTTTACCTGAGACGACTGTTCTTCTTTCGGCGCATGATAATCACTGCTCATGGCCTTAGCTCCGAAAAATACCATGCCGATTAAAATGAAGACAATCACAAAGATGTTAATTAGTTTTTGCATGTTGCGCACCTCTTCAAAGTGTTGTTTAAACATAGTATAGCGTTTTGTCAGTTAAATACAAGTAAAGCATTGGGGGAACTCGTGCCACGTTTAAAAATTGACAAGTATCATTGTGAGATTATGATATAATATTGCATAGCTCGTAAATGAGGTGAAGTATAACTTGAGCTTTTATGAATATATGCAAATTTACATTGGTGATGATACCCCATTAGGTGATTTGGCGAGACGCATTCATGTAGACTCAAAATTTCCTAAGGAGCTTCATACGTCCGATGAGATATTAGCGTGGTTTCGTGAAGGCTCTCGTCTTGGTCAATTGAATTTAGCGGACATTAAACGAGCGATTGCGATTTATATGCAATTTGGTGACGCTAAGTGACGACCCAGCATAATCACAGATGTGAGCATGTGTCACCTGTACAAGGCGTCTCCTACTACTCAAGTTGGGAGGCGTCGTATTTATAATGACTATTTTATTGCGGGTAGGGATACTATGATTCAAGCAGATACTATATTGGAGAAAATGAAAAATCAGAAAATCAACTACGATAAAGTGTTGCGCAAAATGATTGTCAATTGGACACGTAATGAAGAGCGCCCGAGCATTTTATTACATAGCTGTTGCGCACCTTGTAGTACGTATACATTAGAGTTTTTAACAGAGCATGCCGATGTTGCGATTTATTTTGCCAACCCAAATATTCATCCGAAAAATGAGTATTTGCGTCGTGCACGCGTACAAGAGCAGTTTGTGAAAGATTTTAACGAACGGACAGGGGCTGACGTAAAATATATTGAAGCGCCATACAAGCCACATGAATTTATGAAAATGGCGAAAACACGTGGTTTGACCGATGCGCCAGAAGGTGGAGAACGTTGCTCGGCGTGTTTCGGTATGCGTTTAGAAATGGTGGCAGAAGCGGCTGTCGAATTAGGCTACGACTATTTCGGTAGTGCCATTACATTGTCGCCGAAAAAGAATGCACAATTAATTAACGAAATTGGCTTGGACGTCCAACAACTTTATGATGTGAACTACTTGCCGAGTGATTTCAAAAAGAACAAGGGCTATGAACGTTCCATCACGATGTGCAACGACTACAACATTTTCCGTCAATGTTACTGTGGTTGTGTGTTTGCGGCACAGCAACAAGGCATTGACTTTAAAGAAGTGAATCAGCAGGCGAAAGCATTTTTAGATGCACTTGCGGATAAAGAAACCGTAGAATCATAACATACAAAAAGCACCCCTACATTCTAGGCGGTGCTTTTCGCATTTTATTCCGTTAAAGTTCTAGCAGCTTCACGCGCTTGGACATCTTCAACAATCGTGGCAATTGTAATATTTGCGAATACTTGTTCTAAGGCGTTTTGTGCCATATTGAAGATAGGCTCAATGGTCGCTTGAATATTACGGCCGACATTACAGTTAGGATTAGGGTTATCGTGCATATTAAACAAGGTGTTATCTTTCACAGCATTCACGGCTTTATATACGTCTAATAGTGTGATGTCTGTTAAATCTTTAGCAAGCTGCGCCCCAGCGACACCTGGACGGACATCAATCAATCCTGCTTTTTTTAGCATGCCCATAATCTTTCTTATCATTGCTGGGTTCGCATTAACACTGCCCGCGATATATTCCGACGATGCCACTTCATCTGTCGTCGCATCTATTAAAGTTAAGATATGAATGCCGATTGAAAATCTACTACTGATAGACATGGCGAACCTCCTTTCATTTCAAGCATGTAATCTCATTAGTTACAAGTATAACGTATAAATGTTTAGGAACAAAGCAGTTTTATTTGTTGACAACGCACTTACCTGTAACTATAATGATTACAAGTAAACGAAATGATTACAGGTAACTGTCAGGAGGAATATACAATGAAATTAGGTATTATCGGTGCAAGTGGTAAGTTAGGTCAATTAATTACAAAAGAAGCGGTAGCAAAAGGACATGATGTGACAGCAATCGTACGTAATAAAGCAAAAGTGACTGACAAAAATGTCGCTGTGTTAGAGAAAGATATTTTCGATTTAACACAAGCAGATGTTAAAGACTTTGATGTGATCATTAATGCGTTTGGTGCAACGCTTGGTGAAGAACAAATACATGTGGATGCAGGTATCGCATTGAATGAAGCGGTTAAAGGGACAGATGTTAGAATTATTATTGTCGGTGGTGCAGGTAGTTTATACGTGGATGAAGATAAAACAACACAACTTATGGACACACCAGAATTCCCTGAAATCTTCTTACCAACAGCTAAAGGTTCAGCACGTGTTTTAGAAGTTATGTATGATACAAAAGATGTGACATGGACATTTATGAGTCCGGCTGCCGATTTTGACTATGAAGGTAAGCGTACAGGCGCATACCAATTAGGTAAAGACCATGTCATTGTGAACGCAAAAGGGGACAGCTACATCAGCTATGCAGACTACGCGATCGCGATTGTTGATGAAGCAGAACAAGGTCAATTTGTGAATACACGCTTTACAGTTGTGGGCGAAGCTGAATAATTATATTAGAAGAAACGAAATATATCATATCTAAGCTACTTATTTTTAAATTAAAGATAAGTAGCTTTTTATTATGTTTATACTGCTAAAAAAATTTTTTATTAGAGAGATTAATGGTAAAATAGAAGGATACAAGAGTGAAAAATGACGTCATATAAGGTGGATTTAATAAGCAAAATATGTTTGCTTTCGAAAGATTCTTGCAGGGCTGGAACATTAATAAAAACATTTAATTTAAGTTTGAGATTTCATGTAGAAGGGGTAGAAGTTGATTGGTATGAAAATATGCTTTTACAAGCTTTTTTCAAACTTACTTAACCTTTTCGAGAGTAGGACAATGGAATCTTTTGACGCCTATCCCACGCCCAATGGAACTTATTGTATCGCCTTTTGCTGAGTGATATCATATTACAGACGTTATATGAGAATGTTGTTCGTCATTTCAAAATATATTTAAAGGACTGGAATAACATGAAAATATTAATAACTGGTGGAGCCGGCTTTATTGGCTCACACATTGCGAACTATTATTATGAAAAGTCACACGAAGTATTTGTATTAGATAATTTAGCAAGTGGCTATAGAGAAAATATTCCGTTTATAGATGAAGCACATTTTTTAGAAATAGATGTTCGTGAAGCTAATAAAGTAACAGACATTGTCAAAACCCATCAATTTGACATTGTGGTTCACCTTGCGGCAGTGGTTAGCGTTGTTGATACGGTAAACCAACCTTTGATGTCGAATGAAGTGAATATTAATGCGACGGTCAATCTTTTAGAAGCCAACCGTGAATATAATAGCCAACTTAAAAAGTTTATCTTCGCTTCTTCTGCGGCAGTATATGGTAATAATCCAGAGTTGCCAAAAACAACGCAGAGCATCGTACAACCAGAGTCGCCGTATGCGATTCAAAAGTACGCGGGAGAACAATATACGAAGATGTACCATCATCTGTATGATTTACCGACGACAGCGTTGCGCTTTTTTAATGTTTATGGTCCGAAACAAGATCCGAACTCGCAATATTCAGGTGTGATTTCGATTATGAAGCGTAAGTTTGAAAATGATGAAACCTTTACGTTTTTCGGAGATGGCGAACAAACGAGAGACTTTGTCTACGTTAAAGACTTAGTGGATGCGATTGTGCATGTGATTGAAAACGATCGTACGAATGGCGAAGTGCTTAATGTTGGAACGGGTAAACAAACGTCGTTAAAAGATATTTTCCATGCGTTTGAAGCAAGCTATAATAAGACGATTGACTATCAATTTGATGAAGCGAGAAAAGGTGATGTGAAGCATTCTGTTGCGGATATTACACCACTTACAGAAATGGGTTACACACCGAAATATACGATTAATAGCGGTTTAGAAGAATATTTAAATAGTTAAAGATTATGTGAGAATGAGGTGCGCTACTTTGAATAAAGTGACGAAAGTTTTATTGAATCAGATTAAAAGAAAATATAAGTTTGCTTCTGAACCACTTAGAGCGAGATTGCGAAGTGAACATGTCAATAAAGTAACGAAGTATGCGGAGTACTATAAAAAGAACAAGGTTGTGCCGACACATATCGTCTATCAGTCACGAGACGGCCAAAGTATGACGGATAGTCCGTACGCAGTGTTTCTACAGCTTTTAAAGAATGAACAATATAACGGTTTTACGCATTTCTGGGTAGTGGATACGGAACAAAAAAAGGATACGTTTGAAAGGAAATATCATCATTACGATAATGTACAATTTGTTGTCAAAGAAAGTGACGAATATTTACACGTTTTAACGACAGCGAAATATTTGATAAATAACGCAACATTCCCGGGATATTTCGCGAAAAAAGAAGAACAAGTCTATGTAAACACATGGCACGGAACACCGATTAAAGCAATGGGACTTGATATTGAGGATAACTTGCTAGGTTCACAAAACGTAATTAGAAACTTTTTGAGTTCGGATATATTAGTGAGCCCGAATGCACACACAACATCAATCTTTAATCGTGCATTTTCATTAGAAGGGCTTTATAATGGTCGCCTTATGGAAATGGGCTATCCACGTATTGACTTAACTTTGAATAGTCAACGTGAGAATGTCGTTCGTGATTTGAGCTCGGAAGGTATTCGCGTTGATGAACGAAAAGTGTTGTTATTTGCGCCAACTTGGAGAGGTGAAGACGTCAATAATCCGGAAGATAGTATTGAAAACATTTACCAAATGGTGATGGGATTGAAAGATAATACATCTTACCAAGTGCTCGTGAAGGTGCATCCATTTGCTTATGAGATGGCTTTACAACACAAAGGCATTTTACCTTATTTAGTGCCGGATACTTTTGATACGAATGAATTATTAAGTGTTGTTGACTTATTGGTAACAGATTATTCAAGTATTTTCTTTGATTATTTAGTGACGGATAATCCGATTATTTTTTATGCACCTGATTATGAAGATTATAAGCGTAATCGTGGTCTATACATTGATGTGGATGCATTACCAGGGCCATCAGTTGATAATTTGCAAGATTTAATTGTCCAAGTCCACAAAGCGGAAAATAACACGTTGAACTATCAAGATAATTATGCGAACTTTAAAAAGCTGTATGTCTCATATGACGATGGGCATGTGACAGAAAAGCTTATTGAAGCGATGTTTAGTAATCAGAAAGTTGAAGCGCAAAGTACGAAAGAACATATTTTAATGTATCCGGGTGGTATGAAGAATAATGGTATCACGACATCGGCAATTAATTTGCTGGAGAACTTGGATTACGATAAATATGATGTGACGATTTTCTTGAATCAAACGACGAATGATGAAATATTAAATAACTTAGCGAATGTGAATGATAACGTACGTATTATTTTGAGAAAAGGGCCGTTATTGGCGACGACGAAGGAGACTTATCAAAACACGTTTGTTAAAAATCGAGGTATTCAATCTCAATTAGAAAAGACATTATATCCAACGGCGGTATATGAACGAGAATTTAGAAAAATCTTTGGTAACGCGACGTTTGATTATGTAATTGACTTTAGTGGTTACTCAATGTTCTGGTCAAAAATCCTACTAGGTACAAAGTCTAAGAAGAAGTTGATTTTCTTACACAGTGATATTCAAAGCGATATGAATCGAACAGTCAATGGTAAGAGACCGCATTATGTGAACTTGAAAGGTGTCATTTCGATGTATCCGCAATTTGATTACCTTGTCAGTGTCTCTGAGGAAACATCTAAGTTGAATATGCATAATTTGAGTCAGCCGAATATCAGTCGAAAATTCACGTCAGCAATGAATACTATCAATATTACACGCATTGAAAAACTTAAAAATGATGAAAATGGCTTCTTTATTAATCACGATAAAAAAGTACTTGCGATTCTGCAAAATAATCAAATTAAAGGTATTGAATTCAACGACGATGACTTCAAAGTAATGGCGATGGGGCGCTTATCTCCTGAAAAAGGCTTTGATATTCTTATTAAAGGATTTAAGGATGTTGCGCGACAAAATCCGAATGCGAAGTTGTATATCTTAGGAGAAGGGCCGTTGAGAAAAGAATTGCAAAACTTGATTCGTTCATTGAAACTGGATAATCATGTGTATCTTGTCGGACAAAAAAGCAATCCTTTCAACATTATGAAGCAATGTGATTTATTCGTGCTTTCTTCACATTATGAAGGCCAATCAATGGTGTTATTAGAAGCGATGACCATTGGGACAAAAGTACTGGCATCGGATATTCCGGCAAACCGTTATGTATTAGACTCAGGGAAATACGGTATGTTA
Organism: Staphylococcus rostri; assembly: GCF_002902145.1. Lineage (GTDB taxonomy): Bacteria > Bacillota > Bacilli > Staphylococcales > Staphylococcaceae > Staphylococcus > Staphylococcus rostri. The sequence continues at coordinate 7,453 of NZ_PPRF01000004.1, forward strand.
GTAGAGAATACACCTGAAAATGTAGGACGCGGTATTCTTGAATTTATGAATAATGAAGTACCAACATATGAAAAATTTGATGTGCAGGCACATAATGCACAAGCGTTAGCACAATTTTATAAATTATTACGCTAAGATGTGATGATGTGAGAGATTGATGTAGGCATAGGGGAGAGCGACAGGAATCTCAGTTTTCTCACCCCGGCAAGTTAGTTACAGTCAAAAAATAACGACCGCAACGTGTGATGTTGTGGCCGTTATTTTTTATAATCCAAATTGTGTTTGAAAGTCGTTGATGACGCTGTCTAAGTCGTCAACATTTAATGAAAAGTAAAGTTTCATTTTTGGCTCTGTACCAGAAGGTCTTACCGCGATAAACCCTTCTTCAAAAATAAATTTGATCATATCGGTTTGTGGTAAGTCGATTTTTTCGATGTGCCCATTGTTTACATTGAATGCTTCGCGTGTTCGATAATTTTCAATAGACAATGGCGTCAAGTTGTCGATGTTAATCGTGTTAAGCTGTTCAAAGTGCTGCATGATTTCACGAATTTTTGCTTTGCCTTCTGCGCCAGCAAATGTCGGTGAAAGTGTACGGTCTTGGTAGTGTCCATAAGTGTCGTAAATCGCCATTAACACATCTTTCAATGTTCGATTGTCTTGTGCCAGTTGTGCTTTGTATTTGATAAGTAATGTCGCAATTTGTAGCGCATCTTTATCTCTTGAGAAGTCTTGGACTAAGTAGCCATGACTTTCTTCATAGGCTAGGAGTAGCTGCTTTGGTTGTTGTGCGAATTGGTTTAACTGATCTGAAATATATTTAAAACCTGTTAAGACATTAACGACTTCTATACCTAATGATTGTGCGATTTTCTCACTCAATGCCCCTGTAACAACCGATTTAATCATATATAAAGGTGTTTCGTCTTTTAATTGCTCATATCTTAATTTAATGAGTAATAAGCCAATTTCATTTCCATTAAAATAGCGTGTTGTGCCATCTTCATATCGCTCAACAATACCAAGTCTGTCGGCATCCGGATCTGTCGCAACCACTAATTGTGCATCTTCCTCTTCAGCCAATTGTCTACCTATATCAAAAGTTTCTTCCACTTCCGGATTAGCGATAGGGACAGTCGGAAAGTCGCCATTCGGTGTCGATTGTTCAGTCGCAATCACATAATTCGTATAGTCTAAGTCATTTAAAATATTTGCCAATAAAGGTAAGCTTGTACCGTGTAAACTTGTAAGCACCGTTTTGATAGACGTCTCTGGTAAAGTGCCTACTAAATCTTTAACAGCTTGTTGATAGGCTTCTGTCGTCTCGTCGTCAAATGGTATAACAATATTTTGAGCCTGCAGTTCTGCTAGGTCAGTTGTCGGGATATTCAACGGGTCTTCAACAGCATCAATGTATTGACTGAGTGCCATTGAAGGTTCTGTTAACAGTTGACCACCATAGGGCGCATAGACTTTAATGCCGTTATAATTTTTAGGGTTATGACTCGCTGTAATCATAATACCAGCTGTCGTTTGCAAGTGACGTACAGCAAATGATAGCTCAGGTGTTGACTTAAACGTGTCTGGCAAAATAACGGATACACCGTGCGTACCGAGTACTTTAGCAATCTCAACCGCAAATTCTTTGGATAGATGACGTGTATCAAAGTGAATCACGACTTTAGGATGTGCAGTCAGTTGCTTTAAATATTTTGATAAGCCTAACGCAAACTTTTGAATCGTGAACTTGTTAAGACTACCCGGACCAATGCCGAATGTACTTCTAATACCAGCCGTTCCAAAAGCTAAGACATCTGAAAAGCCTTCTGCAATTTCTTGTTCAGATTGCATATTATAAAAAGGTTCAACCAGGCTTTCGGATAATTTTGCTTCCCACTGTTTTCTCACACTGTTCGCCTCCTTGCTTATAGCTCTAATGATTGAATGTAACGTTTGATTTCGTCTTTCATATCATCGTGTTTCAACGCGTATTCGATCGTTGTTTTCACAAAACCAATTTTTTCTCCAACATCGTAACGTGTACCTTCAAAATCATACGCATAAACTTTATCATCTTGGTTCAAACGCTCGATGGCATCTGTTAATTGAATTTCGCCACCGCTACCTTCTGTTTGTGTTGCTAAGTAGTCAAAGATTTTCGGTGATAAGACATATCTTCCCATAATAGCAAGGTTCGATGGGGCCGTACCTTGTTCTGGTTTTTCTACAAATTTTGCGACGTCGTATAAACGTTCATCTTGTGATTGTGGTGCGATAATGCCATAACGATGTGTTTCAGATTCTGGAACTGTCTGAACACCGATCACAGATTTACCCGTTTTGTCGTATTGCGCCATCAACTGTTGAATGGCAGGCGTATCAGATTCAACAATATCATCGCCAAGCAGCACAGCAAAAGGTTCATTGCCGATAAATTGTTTCGCGGTATAAATGGCGTCACCGAGTCCATTCTGTTCTTTTTGTCTGACATAGAAAATATTCGCAAGGTCAGTTGGATATTGAACTTTTTCAAGCATTTCTAACTTCCCTTTTTCATAAAGTGTTGTTTCAAGTTCTTTTTGTGTATCGAAGTGATCTTCAATCGCACGTTTATGTTTCCCTGTCACAATAATAATGTCTTCAATGCCCGCTCTTGCTGCTTCTTCAACAATATATTGAATTGTCGGCTTATCTAATATTGGCAGCATTTCCTTTGGCATTGCTTTCGTAGCGGGTAAAAATCGTGTACCTAATCCCGCTGCTGGTATAATTGCTTTTTTAATCGTCACGTCGTTCACCTTTCTCTAATTATCTTTCATTTTTACTTGTATTATCATATGAATTGGAATGAGGGATATTATTTTTGGAAATCTAATCCTTGTACTCATAAAACAAATAGTGTCGCTTATTTATATTCTAACATAATAATTGTGTTTTATTGTTCTAATTGTCGTTCCATTTCGTCAGCGACTTGTTGGACATGTGTTCCAATAATAATTTGAGCAGCATGCTGACCATTTTTCAATACACCAGCAGCGCCGGCAGACTTAATTTGCGCTTCGTTCATTTTTGTATTATCTGCGAGTTCAAGGCGTAAACGTGTCGCGCAGTTTGTCAGTGATGTGATATTCTCTTTGCCACCAAGCCCTTCGATTATTGTCGCAGCTGTTTGCGTATATTTGCTTGATGATGATTCAGATGATATATCCGTCGTGTCTGCCACCTGTGAAGTAGGAATGTTTGTACCACGTCCTGGTGTGTTGAGATTGAACTTCACAATAAGGAAGCGGAAGAGCACATAGTATAGAACAAAGAATACCAGCCCTTGAACGACCAGCATTAATGGATGGTTCGCAAAAGGATTGATAAGCGATAACACAAAGTCAATTAGTCCAGCACTGAATGCAAAGCCTGCTGTCCAATGGAAGAGAGCGGCAATGAAGAGTGATAACCCTGTTAACAGTGCGTGCACGACATATAATAACGGTGCAACAAACATAAAGACGAATTCGATAGGTTCAGTAATACCAACGATAAATGCTGAGATAGCACCAGCGAACATAATACTACCAATTTGTTTTTGATATTTCGTTTGTGCGGTATGATACATCGCTAGTGCTGCAGCTGGAATACCAAACATCATAATTGGGAAGAAGCCAGCCATATAGCGACCTGTAATGCCTTTCGTACCTGTTTGTGACTGGAAGTTTGCGACATCATTAATACCTGCAATGTCAAACCAGAATACAGCGTTCAATGCATGATGTAAGCCGAGCGGAATCAACAATCGGTTAGCAACACCATAAATCCCTGCACCGACTGCACCAAGGTCGATAATGCTTTTACCGAATGCAACAAGTGCGCTGTAGACGAACGGCCAGATGAATAAAAGTACGAATGCAAAGATAACTGAGAACAATGCCGTCATGATTGGTACAAGACGCTTCCCGCTGAAAAAGGCGAATGCGTCAGGGAGTTCGACTGATGAGAATTTGTTGTAGCAAGATGCGGCAATCAAACCAACGGCGATACCAACAAAGACGTTACCGAAGCCGATATTAGTAAAACCGGGATTGACGGCTTTTTCTGTAATCCCTAAGTAAATAGCAACGTTTTCTGGATCTAACAATTTATCGACTACTAAAAAGCCGACGATGGCAGCAAGCGCTGTCGCACCATCGTTTTTCTTTGCCATACCAATCGCAACACCAATGGCGAAAAGTAGGCCGAGATTTTCGAGAACGCCCATACCCGCGTTGAAGAAAAATGCGTAAGCGGCGTTTTGCCCGATTGTGGCAGCGATAATATTAGCAATCGCTACAAGAATGGCTGCTGCCGGTAACACAGCAACTGGTAGCATGAGTGAGCGACCAATGCGTTGTAAATAGTTAAGCATAATGAATACCTCTCCTTATATATATATTTAATGAAAAGACATAGGTTGTTTGTACTATTATATAATAGTGTTTTATGCAATTGAATATCGTTTTGTAATTAATTTAAAAATTTGTTCCAACAAGAAAAAACCTACATAAACATAGTATTAGTGTACCATGTTCATGTAGGTTTATTTTATTAGTCGTTCAATTTATTTTCAATGAGCCATCCTGAAAACAATAGGCCAACTGGAATACCTAAAAACGGTGACATCATAGAGCTAGCAAAAAATGTAATTAAAGCTGTGATGATCACATTTTTAGCATTAATCTTCATGTTTAATAAGTCGTGATATGCACCAGTAATGACATCTTTTAAACGCATCATACTCACTCCTATTTTGCTTTTTCTTTGTTTACAATTTAAGTATACCTATTTTTGAGAACGTTAACATCGGTCTTGCGGTTGAAGTTGTAATGAATATGCAGGCAAGTTGGTAATAGTATACGTGTGATATGTTGCAATTATAAACAGTTACGCATTGAAACAATACAGTTAGGGAATATTTGTTTTTTTGATTATTGAATTTGCTATATTATGTGTAAGCGTTTTTATACAAAGTTAGGAGATGAGAATATGAACAATCGCAAGCATGTATTTTCTATTAGGAAGTCTGTATACGGAGCAGCGTCAGTCGTTGTAGCAACTTGTTTCTTTGTAGTGGGTGGACAAGACGTACAAGCAGCAGAGGGACAACCAGAGCATGTGGGGCAACCAACGGAGGTCGTAAAAGTAGCTGAGTCAGCGACAGCACAAGTTGAAGATGCACAACCTGAATTATCACATGTAGCAAAAGATGTGACAGTTCAACAACCAAGCGAAGTTGTTGATACAAAACCATCGTTGGATGAGCAACCAGTTAAAACGGAAGCGCGTGAAGCACTAACTGAAAGTGACAATAATCATAATGTAACAGATGTAGCACCAACAACTGTTGATGCGCCAGTGGATAAGACAACAGTTATGCCGAAGATTCAAGATGCACAGTCGGAACTTTCTGTGACAGAAGCACCTAAAGTGACGGACAAAGCGTTAACGCATCATGACACAAATGTAGCTGAAGAGAATAAGGCTGAAAAAGAGACAGTACATACAGACACCCAGTTAACCGAGGCGAAAGAAGTTGCTGATAATCAGACAGAAGCACGCAGTTTACGTAAAGCAGCATCTCCAGTTGAGATAGCGAATCCAGAACAGCCACTTAATAAACATCCTTTTGTGTTTGTTCATGGGTTTATGGGGCTTGTAGGTGATGTAGCGCCTAAAGGTATCAACTACTGGGGTGGTACGAAAGCGAACTTACAAGAATATCTACGTAATAAAGGCTATGAGATGTATGAGGCCAGTGTGAGTGCCATTGCGAGTAACCATGAACGTGTCGTCGATTTGTATCATTATATCGTAGGTGGTCGCGCGGATTACGGTGCAGCGCATGCTGAGAAGTATGGACATGAACGTTATGGTAAGACGTATAAAGGCATCTATCCAGACTGGCAACCTGGCAAGCCGATTCATTTAGTAGGTCACAGTATGGGGGGACAAACGATTCGTCTATTGGAACACTATTTACGCAATGGAAATCAAGAAGAGTTGGCATATCAACAGCAACACGGTGGTACGCTAAGTCCATTGTACCAAGGTGGTCATGACAACATGGTGTCGTCGATTACTACCATTGCAACACCACATAATGGCACGCATGCCGCAGATCAGTTAGGTAATACGCCGTTTATTCGTCATTTGTTATACGGATTAACGCGTACATTTGGTAATCATGCGGGCACACTAGATCTAGGTATGCATCATTGGGGATTTAAGCAGCGAGAGGGCGAGTCGCTTATTGAATATGGTAAGCGTGTTGCGCAAAGTCAGCTATGGGATTCTGAAGATACGGCGTTGTATGATCTTACGACGACTGGGGCTGAGAAGTTAAATCAACTGACGACGGTGAATCCAAATATTTACTATAAAACATTCACTGGGCAAGCAACACATAAAGTATTATCTGGTAAGCATATGATTGATTTCGGTATGGCATTTGCGCACGTGTTGACGGGCAACTTGATTGGTTCTGTCATGGAAGAAATCTGGCGTCCAAATGACGGCTTAGTGTCTGTTGTTTCGGCACAGCATCCAACAGGAGAAGCACATGTGGATGTAACGGCTGATGCACCACTACAAAAAGGTGTGTGGCAAGTGATGCCAACAATGAGTGGTTGGGATCATAGCGACTTTATCGGCAATGATACGTTAGATGCCAAGCATAGTGCCAAGCAACTGACTGACTTTTATGATGAAATTGCTGACTATTTGATGCGTATTGAAAGCGCAGAGCGTCAGACGATTTAAGATAACAAAACCCATTCACGTCGAGGCGTGAATGGGTCATATCCTTTTATTTGTGTTGGTTGGAAGGAAAGCAGGTCTTTCGCAACATCGTGATGTCAGTGTTCAAAAAGCAGGAATCACGATCAGCTACTGCCGCACTTTAACAAAATCAAAAAGCGATTTTGTGCAGTGCTCGGGTTCTGCCCGATTCCTAACCGCTTTTCTCACAACCTCGTTCCTAAATCCATTGTACGACGTCTTCAGCAGGACGGCGTGTTTTCGGACGTGAAGGTTCTGCGTCACGATAGCCAAATGCGACCATAACAGATGGCCAGAATTCGTCTGTATCTAGGTAGCCTCTGTCAGCAAGAACTTTGGCAACATTTTCGTATTGGAAGCCTTCGATAGGGCATGAATCAATGCCTAAAAAGGCTGCGGCAGTCATCATGTTACCGAGTGGGATGTATGTTTGTTTACTTGCCCAGTCCCACAATGCACGGTCACTTTCATAGACGCGTAAGTTGTCGCGTTGGAAGTTGGCAGTTTTTTCGACCATTGCAGAAACCATTTCTTCGGACATATGTCTGATTTCGCGGACATGGTATTGGAAATAAGGTGACTCTGGACGAACATTTTTACGTGCTAGCAGAATCACAAAGTGGCTAGCTGTATCAAGTTGACCTTGGGCGCCCCAGCTGATTGGTTTCAGTGCTTGGCGTAACTCTGGATCTTGGACAACGAGAAATTTCCAAGGTTCTAAGCCGAGTGAACTTGGTGATAGGCGTCCTGTTTCTAAGATGGTTTCGAAGTCTTTGTCGTCAATTTTTTTGTCGGCATCAAAGCGTTTTGATGCGAAGCGATAGTTGAATGTGTCTAATAATTGTTGACGTTTATCAGTCATAGTATAGCGCTCCTTTTTAATATATTATTCATAAATTAAGTATAGCGAAACGCATAGGACTTTCAAATCAATCTGATTGCTCGGGCATGTGATAGGGTATGTTACAGTTAAGAGAGTTGATAGGGGGTTAGAATATGCAACAACAATGGTATCAACAGTTGCCAGTCGATGAAATCAGAACAATGACGCCAGTGAGTGGTGGCGATGTGAATCAAGCTTTTCGTGTTGAGACCGCGCAAGAGACCTATTTTTTACTCATTCAGTCGCAACGCTCTGCTGATTTTTATGCGGCAGAAATTGCAGGGCTTAAAGCGTTTGAAGCAGCAGGGATAACGGCACCTAAAGTGATCGCAAATGGTTGTATCGATGGCGATGCGTATTTACTATTGAGTTATTTAGCAGAAGGGGTCACGGGTAGCCAACAAGACTTGGGCGAACTTGTCGCACAGCTACATCGAGTGAAAAGTCCGAATGGTCAGTTTGGTTTTGACTTACCTTATAAAGGGAGCACGATCAGTTTTGATAACCAGTGGCAAACGTTATGGCACGATTTGTTTCTACATCAACGTATCGATCCTTTAGTAGAACGTATAGAAGAGGAAGGTCTATGGACTGCGCGTGATGCACAACAATTTCAACAAGTGTATGCCATCATGAGTCGCACGTTGAAAGCACATGAAAGTGAACCATCGTTGCTACATGGTGATTTATGGGCAGGCAATTATATGTTTTTAACTGATGGTACGCCTGCATTATTTGATCCATCACCGCTTTATGGAGATCGTGAATTCGATTTAGGGGCAACCAAAGTGTTTGGTGGATTTTCATCAGACTTTTATGCAGCCTATCATCGCGCGTATCCACTTAAAGACGGTGCGTTTTACCGCATTCAATTTTATGAACTCTATTTGTTACTCGTGCATCTCGTGAAGTTTGGCACAGTATATTTATCAGCAGTGAGAGAAAGAATGGGAGGCATTATTGATGAAAAAGGTTAATTTACTCATACCGGTATTATGGCTGGGTGCTGTAATTTATTTGATGACAGTCTATGGTCATATTCCAAATCAAGTTGGTACACATTATGGCTATTTAGGAACACCTGATCAATATGGGTCAAAAGCATCTTTGTGGTCATTACCATTGATTTTTATGTTGATTTGGGGTGTTATTACATTATTGATACATTACTTACCGGTGTTGGAGCGCAATATTAAAGGGAAAAACGAAGAACATCCGAGAAAGCATAAGGAAGAAATGGCAGTTGTACTCATTCTTGTTGAATTGGGTGCTTGGGTATTGTTTGTCACAAATGTGTATTATCTTTCACAAGGGCAACTCTATTTACCACCTTATCTATTAACAGTCATACTTACTATATTATTAATATATATTCTATGGTTATTAATTAAACGTGTTATTCGTTTACGTAAAAAATAGTTACAAAAACCCCAAGATGATGACACAAGCCATTATCTTGGGGTTCATTTCTTTGTTAAATAAGTGCAAAAATCAATGGGAATCCGATGAATAATACAAGGTAGATGCCTGTGAAAATCCATGACCAGCGTTTGTTAATATGCATTGTTGAATGGAGTGTTACACCGAATAACCACGCAGAAACAAGTGTTACAAGGTTGATAACTCCTAACGCATCATTATCTGGAGCAAAGGCGTTGAGTGATGTAATACTCACTTGTAGTGGATCGAGTCCTGCAATCCATTGAATGACTAGGGCAACAACGTGAATGGCATAGATAACAATTGCACGTAGTAGTACCGCAGCAAAGATACTTTTTGGGCGTGTTTCAGATTTGAAGATTTTATCAATAATCAAAAATACAAGGAAGATAAAACCAATTGATATAAACGCACCCACAAAGCTACCAATTAAAGCGCCATATTTTGTAAAAGTTGCAATTTGTTCAGCATCGGCACCTTGAATACCTTGGCTTTCTGAAGTGAGTGCTGCAAAATCTGAAATCAAGCCAGTGATGGCAACAGTTGCAACGACTAGCACTAAAAAGATTAGCATTTTCAGACCGGTTTTTGGTTCGAAACGTTGCTGTGTAAAACTCTCAATATGTAACGGTTTAGAATAATCCATTAATTAAACACTCCTTATAAAGAATAAAATCATTATAACATTGTTCAAAAAAATTTTCTGAAACTATTTGTAATCGTATACAAATGTACGTTATAACTAGTATAGGGAATGTAGTGTAATTCATATTTTAGATGTTGAGAAGTTTATGGCAGTTCATAATGACTATTTTTTGATAATAATTAGGAGGTTATACAGTTGAAAAAGCGTACGCTCATTATTTTATCGATTGTCGGTTTTGTGCTGTTGCTAGGCATTGCATTGGCAGTCAAAGCATTTGGTGACGATAAAACGGAGAAAGATGGTTACGATACATATCAAGTGAAAGAGGAGAAACCAATCCGCGTGACAGGAAAGGTATCGCCACATACGATTAAAACATACCAAAATAATTCACAACTCGGCGACTTTGTAAGTGTACAAGTGGAAGATGGTCAATACGTGCAACAGGGCACACCGCTTATTAACTATGCGATTGATGGCACACAACGTCAATCACTCGTTGATCAAGTGAATCAAGCGCAAGAACAGGGCGATCAAAATGCGATTAACAAAGCATGGCAGCAGTTGAATCGCTATGACGGTCAAGTGAACAACAGTGTATACGCGACATTCCCAGGTACAGTATCACTTGAGAATACATCCAATGTAGGCGATGGTGAGACGATTTTACAATTGATTTCGGATGAACCTGAAATTCAAACAACCGTATCAGAATATGACTTAGATAAAATTAAAGTTGGTGACAAAGTCAACATTCAAGTGAATAGTACTGGTAAAAAAGGAACAGGTAAGATTGTTAAAATTAGCCAGTTGCCAACAAGCTATAAGGAAGACGGTAGTGCCGCACAAGCAAGTAGCGCAGGTGTAAGCGCACAAGCAGGTGGTGGAGAAGGTGAAGAAGGTAGTACGTCATTAACGACGAACAATCCAGTTCAAAACAGTCCATCTGGTGACAATGCGAATGAAACGTCTAAGTATGAAGTGATGATTGGTGACTTAGACTTTAAAGTGCGCAATGGTTACTCAGTTGAAGCGGATATTCCACAGGAGACGTTGAAGTTACCTAAAGAGGTCTTAACGAAAGACGACCATGTGTATGTTGTTGATGCGCAAGGCAAAGCACACAAAGTTAAAGTGGAATATGATGAAGCAGATGGCACGTTGATTGTTAAAAAAGGTGTGAAGAAAGGCGACAAGCTCATCAAAAACCCTGACAGTAAGGTGCAAGACGGTAAAAAAGTTGAGGTGTCTGAATGATAGAACTAGTAGATGTCAATCGACACTTTAAAAACGGTAACGAAACGAATCACATATTGAAGGATATTAACTTGCGCATTGAAGCGGGTGAATTTGTTGCCATTATGGGGCCGTCTGGTTCGGGTAAAAGTACGTTGATTAATATTCTAGGTTTTATCGACAGAGGTTATGAGGGCGACTATTTATTCGGCGGCGCCAGCTACAAAGAAAAGTCGGACAACGCGCTTGCGGAGATTCGAAATGAAACAGTAGGCTTTGTCTTCCAGAACTTCAAGTTAATCCAAAACAACACCATTTTGGAAAATGTCAGTATCCCGCTATTGTATGCAGGGCTAGGCGTGCGTGAACGTAAGCAACGCGTCATCGACATCTTGCATCAAGTGGGCTTATACGATAAGGAAAATCTTGTGCCAAACAAATTATCTGGTGGTCAACAACAACGTGTCGCGATTGCGCGTGCGATCGTCAATCAGCCGAAGTTTATTATTGCCGATGAACCAACAGGGGCACTGGATTCTAAAACATCTCAAGATATTATGGATTTATTCTTGCAGTTGAACAAAGAGCGTAAGACGACGATGATTATCGTTACGCATGATCCGAAAGTGGCAGCACAAGCAGACCGTGTCATTCATATTCTAGACGGTCGCATCCAACGAGAAGAGGTGAATCAACATGAATAGTTTCGCGAATATCATTCATGTTTCACTGCTGTCCATTATGAAAAACAAGCGTCGTAACATTTTCACGATGATTGGGATTATTATTGGGATTGCTGCGGTTATTACGATTATGTCACTAGGTAATGGTTTTAAACAGTCTGCGAACGAAGAATTCAGTAATGCTGGTGCGTCTAAAGGTGCGGCATTGATTAACTACTATGCGAAAGATTTTAATGCACCAAGCAAAGACCCTTTTACTGATAGTGATATTGAGTTGGCCCGCCAAGTGAAAGGTGTCAAAGATGCGCGTGTTAAAGAAGATGACACATTTGGCTTGTCGTCTAAAGCGCGTACTCAGAAGAAAGAGACAGAGATTTCAATTGTCAAAAAGGAGTCATTGACAAGTCCAAGTGAAGGCAAGGGCTTTACTGAAGATGATAATATGATGGAAAGTCGTGTAGCGACAATTTCATCAACAGTTGCGGATGAACTTTTCAAAGGCGATGCGGTCGGCAAAACGATTTATATTGATGGCATGGGTTTTGAAGTGGTAGGGATTGCAAATGATGCACAAATTCAAAATTTGGTAAACATCCCAACACGTACGGTGAAACATTATTTGCCACATCTTAAACCAAGTTCGCCACAGTTAGAGATTAAGTTTGATGAGAAACAAAACAAAAAGAAAATTGCTAATAAAGTGGTTGATAAGCTGAATCGTAGTGGCTCGGCTGCTGGACTTGGTGAATACCAATATACAGATTTAGAAGAAATGATGAAGAGTATCGGTAAAATCTTTGACTCGATTACGTACTTCGTTGCAGCAGTGGCAGGTATCTCACTCTTTATTGCCGGTATCGGTGTTATGAACGTGATGTATATTTCCGTTGCAGAACGTACTGAAGAAATCGCCATTCGTCGTGCATTCGGTGCGAAAAGTCGTCATATCGAGTTCCAATTCTTAATCGAAAGTGTCATTCTCTGTCTTATTGGTGGTATCATCGGATTGATTCTCGGTATTTTAATTGCGTCATTAGTTGATGCGTTGACACCAGAATATATCAAGAGTGCCGTCAGTGTCGGATCTATCTTGCTGGCAGTCGGCGTTTCAACCCTTATCGGTGTGGTATTCGGTTGGATTCCAGCACGTTCAGCATCTAAGAAAGAACTTATCGACATTATTAAATAACGAATATAATATATTAATGAGAGTGTACTCATCATGGGGTGCGCTCTCTTTATTTATCGTTGTGCTTTTGACACATAATTGTACGAGTCACATTCGACGTTATGTCTCCCTTGTTGTAGTATAGTGAAAATGAATAAAGGAGACGATGACTATGGCAAGACATCAATATTTTCATCATGTAGAGCATCGCAAACAACAGACGCACTCTAAGTCGACGTTGTGGCTCTCATTAATTATTACGTTAATCTTTACGATTGTGGAATTTGTAGGTGGACTTGTCTCGAACTCACTGGCATTACTGTCTGATTCATTCCATATGCTGAGTGATGTCGCGGCACTCGGTCTGTCTATGATTGCCATCTATTTTGCAAGTCGTCCACCGACATCTCGCTATACCTTTGGCTTTTTACGCTTAGAAATATTAGCGGCATTTTTAAATGGATTGGCACTCGTCGTCATCTCGCTATGGATTTTTTACGAAGCGATTATCCGCATGATTTATCCAAAACCGATTGATAGCAACTTAATGTTGGGTGTCGCAACAATCGGCTTGCTCGTAAATATTATTTTGACGGTTATTCTTGTACGTTCACTGAAAACAGAAAATAACATTAACATTCAAAGTGCATTGTGGCATTTTATGGGAGATTTATTGAACTCAGTCGGCGTGATTGTCGCGGTCATTTTAATTCACTTTACAGGCATTCAATTGATTGACCCAATCTTAAGTATGATTATTGCGCTCGTTATTCTGCGCGGCGGTTATAAAATTATGCGCAATACATGGCAAATATTAATGGAGGCAGTGCCAGAAGGTTTGGACATTGACGAAATTATTGCAGCGATGACAGCTGTTGAAGGCGTATTAGACGTACATGAGTTTCATCTGTGGTCGATTACAACAGACCACCATTCATTAAGTGCGCATGTCGTGTTGGAAAGTCGCAATAGTGAAGACGCCTATCAGACGATCAACCAGTTAGAGCGCTTGCTTAAAGAAGACTATCATTTATCACATACAACACTGCAAATTGAACATCTTGATGTCAATCATCTGGATGCACAATATTTTGAACACGTACGAGAAGCACAATAGCAAAAATACTGGAGAGTGGGACAGGAATCTCATTTAAAAAAAGATTTCGTTGTACCATCCCCCAGTATTTTTCAAATTATCGACCTGTTTTGAGTTCCAATGGTTCCTCACAAGCATTGGGCAAATTTGTGAAAGCGTTTTAAAAATGTTAAAATATAGTTGATAGAGGTAGGCAATAAGATTCAATGGTTAGCGCCATCATATAGAGCACGTAACAATTGAGGAGGCATTGCTATGTATAACAAAATTCTCGTACCATACGACTTTGGTAATAGCTTTAATAACGTACCGGATCAACTTGTAAAGCTGTCACAAGCGGATGAACAAAGTAAAATTGTCGTTTTTAACGTCGTTTCTGAAACAGAGCTTGCGAACTATGTGCGTTATCAAGGCAAGCATTTTGATGAGGTTGTGAAAGAGAAAGAAGAAGAACTACAACCATTCTTAGATAAGTTGGACGCATTAAACTTATCTTATGAAGTGAAGTTTGCGACTGGTTCAGCAACAAAAGAAATCGTCGCTGAAGTAGAAGAAGGCGGCTACGACGTGGTTGTAATGAGTAATAAACGTTCTGAAATGGACATTAAGCACGTATTAGGACACGTAACACATAAAATTGCAAAACGTGTAAACATTCCAGTGCTTATCGTGAAATAATAATAGCTATTCAGAGGTTGGGATGTAAATTCCAACCTCTTTTTAATAATTCTCAAATAGAAAGCGTAGTAACACCTTCAAGATTGTAGATGTTACTACGCTTTAATCATGCCGTTTTCTAAACATTCACGTAAGATAACGACATGGTTATAAGTTGTATCTTTCGCAGCATACAATAGCACAACGTCTTGATCAGCTGTTTGTACAATGTCCGCCAATTGCTGATACGCTGCATGCTGTGTGTCATTATGTTGTAGTTCAATCATATACTTTTCTCGAAAGGTGTCGAACTTTTGTGGGTCATGGGCAAACCATTTTCGGAGCGCTGGTGTAGGTCCTACGTCTTTGAGCCAGTGATCTAAATGTGCATCGGCTTTAGCGACACCGCGTGGCCATACGCGATCAACTAAAATCCGTATACCTTCACTTGGTTGTTTATGATAGATGCGTTCAAGTTTAAGTGTCATATCAAAAACTCCTTTAGCATAAAAATAAAGCATGTTATGCCCTTATTATAAAGTATATGATATACAATAGTCACAAGTGAGGTGGATTGAGATGGATATTAAACAAATGACGTATTTTGTAGAAGTTGTGAAGCAAGGGGGTATGACCAGTGCGGCACAAACGTTATATATTGCGCAACCAACGATTAGTAAGGCAATTAAAGAATTGGAAGCAGAGTTAGGCGAACCGCTGTTTGACCGGACAAAACGGCAATTAAGTTTAACGGATGTTGGACGGGTGTTTTATGATAAGGCGTCTGAGATTTTGTTGCTGTATCAAAACTTACCAAATGAAATACAGAGTATCGTGAATGTAGAGACGGGGCATATTACGATTGGCTTATCCGCTATTATGGATATGGCACGTTTTACGCAAGTGTTGGGCTTATTTCACCAACAATATCCTAATGTAACCTTTAGCTTGATTGAGAATGGTGGTAAAACCATTGAGGCACAGATACATAATGGGGATATTAATCTAGGTGTCACATCATTACCGGTAGATAGTACGCGTTTTGATGCGTTTCCTCTTTATGCGGAACGTTTTGAAGTGATTATGCATCGCTCTCATCGCTTGGCGCACAAGCAAGCCATTTCCTTGTTGGAGCTACAAAATGAAGACTTTATTTTGTTCAATGAAGATTTCTACTTAAACGATCGTATTGTGGAAGCGTCACGCAAAGCTGGCTTCGTACCGAACATCGTATCACGTATTTCGCAATGGCATTTCATCGAGCATTTGTTAACTGCTAAAATGGGCATTACAATTTTGCCTGAGACAATTGGTCGCATCATCCGTCAAAATGATGAAATTCGTGTGATTCAGTTGGAAGACGAGACATTACACTGGGAGATGGGTGTTATCTGGAAGAAAGACACGCCACTCAATCACGCCACAGAAACATTTTTAGATTATTTGAATATTCACCTGCCGTTAACAAAGACTGAGGAAGATGACCTATAACAAAAAGTAATAGGTTGTATGAAAAAGCTGTATTTTTATAATGAGTCAATAGGGTCTATAATAAACCTATCGAAACGAAGAGAGGTGAGTAGGATGACAGCAATTAAGTATATGAATGTGATATGGCAAATTTCCCTGATTTACGGTATCACACGCTTAGGTAACTGGCTGCAATCATTTTTCCATGTCCCTCTTGCAGGGAGTATTGTAGGATTGATTTTATTCTATACTTTACTGCAACTTAAAATTGTTCGCGTGGCGTGGGTCAAAGATGGTGCAAACTTCCTACTCGCGACAATGGTATTTTTCTTCGTTCCATCCGTGATAGGTGTGATGGATGTTATCACTGAAATCGATATGAACTTTGTTGTATTTTTTGCCTTAGTTGTTATAGGAACACTACTCGTCGCATTAACTTCAGGATTAGTGGCTGAAAAAATGACGATGGGTAAAGTATTCTCTAAAGGACCCCACCGACATATATGACAGCTTTGCAGACTATTACAATGATTGCGCTCACAATCGTAATGTTTGTCATTGCGAAGAAGTTATACAACAAGTTCAAGACGCCAATACTGAACCCCGCATTGATAGCGTCTCTCGGTGTGATAGCCATACTCCTTCTATTTCACATAGACTATCATACCTACATGGTTGGCGGTAAATGGATTAATCATTTGCTGAGCTCTACTGTGGTATGCCTGGCATATCCCTTGTATGTAAACAGACATAAGATTGTTAAAAACTTTAAAATCATCTTTATGAGTGTGATAACAGCGGTAGTATTGAACTTTTCCCTGATCTTTTTCTCTCTCAAACTACTCGGTTATCATCGTGAAGAAATTGTGACATTGCTACCCCGCTCAATTACTGCAGCTGTCGGCATTCAAGTGTCACATCAACTCGGCGGTGAGGACACAATGACGATTATGTTCATCATCGCAACTGGCTTATTAGGAAGTATGCTAGGTGCCTTACTCATCCGTATGACGCATTTCGAGTCTGCCATTGCGCGTGGTATGACATTCGGTAATGCCTCTCATGCTTTTGGGACTGCCCGAGCCCTAGAAATGGACTTAGAGTCTGGTGCATTCAGCTCTATCGGTATGATCTTATCAGCCGTATTGAGTTCAGTTATGCTTCCAGTATTGTTAATGTTATTCTATTAATTCTATTCATTACGTCATGGCATTCCCCCAAGATGCCGTGGCGTTTTTTGCTGTATATTACCTATGAACAATAGGTATTTTGTTACGCAGATATGTATGATTTTGTGGTAAGATAAGCGTGCAGAAAGACACTAATGGAGGTGTATGGTCAACATGAACGTATTGTTGATTATATTAGCAATTGCAGTTGTCGTAAGTTGGGTTGTGGCGCTCCTTGCATTAAAAAATAACAGTGCAGGTAATAAAGCGACGAATACTATGATTGTGGCAGCAGTGTTAACAACGTTATTCTTAATGTTGTTATTTGTTGGACGAGGTTAATGTCATATATAAACGTAAGATTGTCAGATATTGATGAACATCATCAACTGTACAATCTTACGTTTTTTTGGTTCTATACGAGCGAGAACAACAAGCATCAATCATGCACTTTGAAATCAATTGGGAGTGAGACAGGAATCTCATTTATCAAAAAAGATTCCATTGTCCCACCCCTGAAAGGCTGAGAAGGTGTGTGACCAGCCAAGAGCGTAGTCAGACATCAGTTAGCCAATGCCATCTACATGAATACTCAAAATTAAATTGAATGTTTCTATTAATGTCCCAGCTCCCTAAACGATATAAAGGTTTATATATTAAATTTCATAATTTTATTCAAAAAATTCAATTGATAATTGCAAGTAAAGGTGCTAAAATTTAATTGATAATGATTTTCAATTGCGTTGTCGTTATCATTGCTTGTTTTTAAAAAAGGAGACAGAGTGATGCGTTATTTAATGAATGGCTATGTGTTGTTTGCAATACTCTGTGTTCTGACTGTGTGTTCTTTGTTTATTGGTGTAAGTAGCGTGCCAATTCACGCAATCTTTTCACTTGATGAACATCAACTCAATATTTTGTTCGCAAGTCGTATACCACGAACGGTCAGCATTTTAATATCAGGAAGTACGTTAGCGCTCGCAGGTTTGATTATGCAACAAATGATGCAGAACAAATTTGTGAGTCCTACAACAGCTGGAACGATGGAATGGGCGAAACTTGGCATCTTAATCTCATTGCTCTTTTTCCCGTCTCAGCACATCCTTGTTAAGCTTGCGTTTGCAGTGGTATGCAGCCTCGCAGGAACATTCCTCTTTGTTCAAATGATTCAACGTATTAAGTTCAAAGACGTCATCTTCGTACCTTTAATCGGGATCATGTTGGGCGGTATTATTTCTAGTTTCTCAACATTTCTTGCTTTGCGTACGAACGCCGTCCAAAGTATTGGTAACTGGTTGAATGGTAACTTTGCCATTATCACGAGTGGTCGTTATGAGATTTTATATCTAAGCGTACCGCTACTGATTCTTACATATATTTTTGCCAATCAGTTTACTATTGCAGGCATGGGTCGTGACTTTAGTAAGAACTTAGGTTTGAACTATGAACTCATTATGAACATTGGCTTGTTTATTACCGCAACGATTACAGCATTGGTTGTTGTGACAGTTGGTACATTACCGTTTTTAGGTTTAATTGTGCCGAACATCGTATCCATCTTTCGAGGTGATCACTTAAAACATGCATTACCGCATACTGCATTACTAGGTGCGATATTCGTCATGTTCTCAGACATCTTAGGTCGTGTCATTGTATATCCATACGAGATTAATATCGGCTTAACGATTGGTGTGTTTGGCACACTTATCTTTATCGTCATGTTAGTAAGGGGGCGACGTCATTATGTCCAATAAACCTTTACAAAAGTTATTAATCTTAGGTGGCGTCACAGTAATTTTGGCTGCGATGTATCTCTTGATTGGCATCGACTATGAAATTTTTGAATATCAATTCATGAGTCGATTGAGAAAGTTCATCTTGATCATACTCGTTGGGGCAGCGATTGCAGCTTCGACTGTCGTATTCCAAGCGATTACAGTAAACCGTTTGTTAACACCGTCCATTATGGGTTTAGATGCGGTTTATCTGTTCAGTAAAGTGTTGATTTTGTTTGTATTCGGAACGAGTTCCGTCTTTATCACAAACTTTTACTTGAACTTTACATTGTCGCTTGTCGCAATGATTGTCTTTGCGCTCTTGTTGTTTGAAGGTATTTTTAGAGTCGGTCAGTTCTCCGTCTATTTCATCTTGTTAATTGGTGTAATACTCGGGACGTTTTTCCGTAGTTTGACAGGCTTTCTAGAATTACTCATTAACCCAGAGGACTTTTTAGTCGTTCAAAGTGCGATGTTTGCGAACTTTGATGCATCCAATCCACGCTTGGTAATGATATGCGGTACGATATTGGTTATTTTACTGCTCATTACGATATGGATGTTGCCATATATGGACGTCTTGTTACTCGGTCGTGCACAAGCGATTAATCTAGGTATTAATTATAATCAATTGACACGTTTCTTATTAATTATCGTTGCTTTGATGGTAGCGATTGCGACGTCATTGGTTGGGCCGATTACATTCCTAGGCTTGTTGACGGTGAACTTGGCGCACGAGTTGATGAAAACATTTGAACACAAATATATGTTGCCAGCAACGATGTGTATTAGCTGGATCAGTTTATTTTTAGCACAGTGGATCGTAGAGAATCTCTTTGAAGCAACGACACAAGTGAGTATCTTGATTAACTTAATTGGTGGTATTTACTTCATTTACTTATTGATGAGAAGGAGGACGACAGCATGATCCGTATTCGCGGGTTGAACCAAACGATTGACAGCAAACAGATTTTAACGGATATCAATGTCGATGTTCAAAAGGGGCGACTCACCTCACTCATCGGACCGAACGGCGCAGGGAAAAGTACCTTGTTGTCAGCAATTAGTCGGTTGAATGATTATGATTCAGGTGATATCCAAGTTGAAGGGAAACGCATTGAGGACTACAACAGTAGCGACTTGGCGAAACAACTTTCAATTCTCAAACAAACGAATCATACAGAATTAAATATCACGGTAGAACAGCTTGTGAACTTTGGACGCTTTCCGTATTCAAAAGGGTATCTGAAGAAAGAAGACAAAGAGAAGGTTAACGAAGCGATTTCACTGCTTAAACTTGACGATATCCGTCATCGTTATTTAAAAACGCTATCTGGTGGTCAACGTCAGCGTGCCTATATCGCAATGACGATTGCCCAGGATACCGATTATATTTTACTTGATGAACCATTGAATAACTTGGATATGAAACATTCCGTTCAAATTATGCAGACATTGCGAGAGTTGGCTGTATTTCACAATAAAACGATTGTCGTCGTCTTACATGATATTAACTTTGCGTCTGTGTATTCAGATGACATTGTAGCACTAAAAGACGGTAAGCTTGTAAAAGCGGCAGACAAACGTGAAGTGATCAATTCCGCCGTCTTGAAACAGCTGTATGAAATGGATGTTCGCATCGAAACAATTCGTGGTCAGCAAATCTGTATTTACTTTGATGAAATACCTTGTATGTATCATCAGATTCAAAATAAAACATTTACTGAAACAGCAGGAGGAAAATAATGAAAAAGTTAGGATTATTTGTCGTTTTAGCAATGATGCTTGTATTAGTAGCGTGTGGTAATAACAGCGATAGTGACAAGAAGTCAGAAAGCAAAGACAGTGGCGAACAAAAAACAGTCGAAGTTAAAAACGACTTCATGATTTCAGGTGAAGCGAAAGACGGTAGCGACGATAAAGAATACAAAGACACTGTGAAAGTACCAGTAAACCCTAAAAAAGCAGTTGTATTTGACTATGGTACATTAGACACAATGAAAGAACTTGGTTTAGAAGACAAAGTTGCAGCATTGCCAAAAGGTGAAGACGGTGCATCATTACCTGATTTCTTATCAGACTACAAAGCAGACAAATACGAAAACACAGGTAGCTTGAAAGAAGTAAACTATGATGCAGTAGCAAAAGTAAAACCAGAAGTTATCTATTTATCATCACGTACAGCAAACCAACAAGTGATTGATAAATTGAAGAAAGCAGCACCAAAAGCAGCGCTTGTATACATGGGTGCAGACTACAGCAACTATGTAGATTCAATGAAAATGAACGCTGAAACACTTGGTAAAATCTACGACAAGCAAGATGATGTGAAAAAGCTAAACGAAGACATGGATAAGAAAATTGCTGACATGAAGCAAAAAACAAAAGGCTTAGACAAAAAAGCAATGTACTTATTAGTGAATGAAGGCGAATTATCAACATACGGTGCTGGTGATCGTTTCGGTAGCTTTATCTATGATACATTAGGTTTCAAACCTGCAGACAATAACGTAAAATCAAGCGGTCACGGTCAAAACGTAACAAATGAATATGTGAGTGAGAAAAACCCAGATATTATCTTTGCGATGGACCGCGGTCAAGCAATTGGTGGTAAATCAACTGCGAAACAAGTACTTGGTAACGACGTAATCAAAGATGTTAATGCGATTAAGAACGATGAAGTTGTAGAAGTAGATCCGAAGTTATGGTACTTCGCATCTGGTTCAGTAACAACAACAATGAAACAAGTAGACGAGCTTGAAAAAGGTTTAAAATTAGATAAGTAATACAGAGTGGGCAGGACAATCGCGTCTTGCCCCTTTTTATTTGTGGTGGATAGGTTGGACTAGAGGGATGAATAGAAGTACTTATATGAATAGCGCGGTTGTTTAATTGGTCGCTTTCCTATATTCAATATCAAAAGGTGCGAGAATGAATGTTACTTGTTGAATAATTAGTCGAGAGCTTGTACGATTATTTTGTTATAATGATGGTAATTCAGAGAAAAAATGAGAGTGTGAGACAAATGGTAAAAGTTTTAGTCCTAACAGATGGTCAGCCTTATACGAAACGCTACGTCGAGAAGTTATTGGCAGACGGACATGATATCTATGTTCAAGTAGCACCAGGTGTGACACAAAAGACAGCTGGAACGTCTTTAACCGTTGATTTATTCGACCTAGCTGATGTTCAACAAGCAATGACAAATATGGATTTTGTGGTCATTATTGGCGAACCGATACACTCATATACTACACTGACACAAGCCAATCGATATGATAGCGCAAGACTAATATACGAAAACTTGGCGATTGCACTTGATCAATCATCTGTGTCCCGAATTTTAGTCATTCAATCAAAACCGTCACAAGTGATGCAGGAGCGATTTGAAGCCTATGCACTACCCGTATCGTATGAAACGCGTCAGACTAAAAGCTGGCAACGTGGTAAGAACATCTTGTCTCAAGTATCTCAAGACGTCCACTCAGTGCGCTCAATTCAAGCGCTGAACATTCCACTTGGGATTACAATGGAAGGTGCTTTATCGCTCTATGGACGGTTTTTAAGAACGTTACACGGTCGTCTCGTGAACGGTGTTTATGACGGTGAACACTTTACGATTCTCTTAGCACCGTTCAATATACCATTGATTAAAATGAAGCATGCGGAACATAGTCATCGCACGACAAGTGTCATTATGAACATTACAGGTGGTTTGTTAGTCGGCACAAGTGCACGCCAGCCACGCTTTGAAATGCGTCGTCTTGGCGAGGGTTCAACAGTATGTATCATCGGTTTGCATGACTTTGTCCCGAGATTACCGTGGGGCCTTTACCGTCTCGTACAGGCGCCAATGCATATAGCGGTATCACACTTATTCCGCAAATACTGGGAGAAGTTCTAAGCATATAAAAAGCATTGTAACAGGTACCAATGACATACCGGTTACAATGCTTTTTGTTAATTATCATCTTGTGGTGTTGTTAGCGTATATGGAAAATTTTGTCGAACGAAGCGATCTAATATATCCACGAGTGTTTCAGCATCTTCTTTGTCGATGATCATTTCTTTTGCGACACAGGGTGAAATATTCTGTAGTTGGTGCTTGAGTGCTTTTCCGGATGGTGTGAGTGCGAGTTTCAAATTACGTTCATCTTCAGCATCTCGTGTTTTGGTAATGAGTCCTTTTGAGACAAGTTTTTTAATAAGTGGTGTTAGCGTGCCAGAGTTTAAATAGATACGTGCGCCAAGTTGTTTGATATTGAGGACTTCATCATCACCGAATGCGGTGAGTGTTATGTAGCCTGTATAGGTGAGATCATAGCCTTTAAGATGTGCGGAATAACTTTTAATGACTTCTTTGGAAGAAACATAAAATAGGAAGCAAAGTTGTCGTTGTAATTGTCTATGATTATGAATCACGGTCATCCCTCCTCCTTAACGTTATTACTAGTATAACACTTATAACTTGAATGGGTATAAATGATAAAATATAATTGAATTGCATTTGATTTGATTTATTTTAAAATGAGAAAAGGAGTAATTAGCATGACATTAAATAATGATTTTAAAGATATATTAATGGGAAGACGTTCTGTCAAAGTGTTTGATGAGAATGTTAAAATCCCACACGACGAAATGGATGAAATCCTGCGTCAAGCAACAAAAGCACCATCTTCAATCAACATGCAGCCATGGCGCTTTGTCGTTGTAGAATCAGAAGAGGGTAAAGACAAGTTACGACCACTTGTACAATTTAACACACGTCAAAACGATACTTCTGCAGCGATGATTGTTATCTTTGGTGATATGTTGAACTATGAACTTGCTGAAGATATTTATGGTGCGGCTGTAGAGCAAGGCTTTATGCCACAAGATATTAAAGAAGAGCTTGTGAGTCGTTTTGTTGATATGTATAAACAATTAACGCCAGCGCAAATGAACGACATTGTTAAAGTAGACAGTAGTTTAGCAGCAATGCAATTGATGTTAGTTGCACGTCAATTTGGTTATGACACAAACCCAATTGGTGGCTTTGACCATGCACATATTGCTGAAACATTCGGCCTTGATCCAGAACGATATGTACCAGTAGTCATCGTTGCAATTGGTAAAGGCGTAGAAGAAGGTAAACGCACATCACGCTTACCAGTCGATAAAATTCGCAGTTATCACTAAGAAATGTCACCATTCAAAGTCATTAGCTTGATTGAAGGAATCAGCTAGTGGCTTTTTTATAACAAGGTCAAGAAATTTCCATCTTATCGCATTAAATAGTAAGCTAAAGAAGAATACATAATAGTTTGGAGTGAGTCAGATGTTTGTTGAAAAAACAGCACCGCTTAACATTGAAAACTTGAAAAAAGAAATTGAAGCATACACAGAACAAAGTGCCGATATTACAGACGGTTTTGAACAAGTCTTACAATTTGTCGAATTAGAACATATTTATGGTGCCGCATTGGAAGAGATTAGTACGAAATTACGTATTCTCGATGAAGATTTTCAACTTAAAACAGCACACAATCCGATACATCATATGGAACGTCGTGTCAAAAAGTTACCGAGTTTACTCCAAAAGCTCAAACGTAAAGGACTGCCAATGACTGCGGATACAGCCAAAGAGAACATTCATGATATTGCCGGTATTCGTGTTGTGTGTAACTATCTAGATGATATTTACACCGTTGAAAGATTATTGTTACAACAATCGGACATTAAGCTGTTGAAACGTAAAGACTATGTGGAAACGCCGAAAGCAAATGGCTATATGAGTCTGCATCTTGTTGTAACCGTCCCATTATTTTTAACAGACGGCGTGGTTGAAACGCCAGTGGAAATCCAATTACGCACAATTGGTATGGATATGTGGGCGAGCTTAGAACATAAGCTACATTATAAATCGTTTAAAAACACAGATAGTTATCGTGATTTGTTAAAAGAATGTGCAGATGATATCGCGAGTGTCGAAGCTAAAATGCAACGTGTGCATCTAGATATTCAGCATGATGATGAGAAATAACGGAAACCCCCTCCAGCAGTGTAGATATGCTGGTAGGGGGGTTTTTGTC
The DNA here is from genome assembly GCF_002902145.1 of Staphylococcus rostri. Classification (GTDB taxonomy): domain Bacteria; phylum Bacillota; class Bacilli; order Staphylococcales; family Staphylococcaceae; genus Staphylococcus; species Staphylococcus rostri. The sequence continues at coordinate 32,551 of NZ_PPRF01000004.1, forward strand.
ATCATTTAATACGAAACAGGCTGTATTGTTTATCTGGCAGCGTCTCAACGAAGGGTTCAGGGTCTATCGCATTCGCATTGCCGATAGCACCTTCCATACGCTGAAAATGCAAATGAGGTCCAGTAGTATATTCGCCCGTGTTGCCTGATTTGCCAATCACATCGCCTTGTTTTACCACTTGACCGGCTTCAACATTGAAATTATTGAGATGTGCGTACCATTGATAATGGGTATTGTTATCTTCACGTATTTCAATAATCTTTCCGGCGTACTGATTCTGAAAAGTACGTGTTACGACACCATTAGAAGCGGCAAGAATAGGGGTATCTTCTGGTAGGTGATAGTCGACACCATAATGCCGATTGTCACCATTAAATGACAGCCCATTTTTATAACGACCAAATGGTTGCGTTTGACGATCTATTTGTAAGAGGTGACGTCCTTTGTCTTGATACCAGTCAGAAGCTGGTTTTAAAAATTGTTGCGAATGCGTATAGCCAAAGTAGAGTACAATGGCGAATAGTGCTATATAAAAATTTGTTTTGAATAAGCGTTTCATGAGTGTTCCTTTATTTGTTGTAATGACCAAAACGATGATTATCGTACGTTGGTGAGTACCATTGTAGACGGATGTGTCATAGGATACAAGCAAATGGTTTGTAGGAAAATGCATAATTAAACGAGTTTTAGGGTAAACAAAAAAGAGAGTGAACGAATCACTCTCTTTAATATATATTATCCAAATTAGTGGATGTAGTTGTATCCAGCTGCTTGGCCAGCAGATAAAGTACGTGAACTTACTTTACCAACACCTGTGTAGTTCATTTCTGAAACTGTTACAGAACCATTAGCGCCTACGCTTTCAACGTAAGCAACGTGACCGTAACCACCAGCTGTTGTTTGCATGATAGCACCAGCTGCAGGTGTGTTGTTTACAGTGTAACCAGCTGAACGCGCTGCGTTTGCCCAGTTATTTGCGTTACCCCAAAGTGAACCAACGCGACCACCTGAACGCTCATAAGCGTAGTAAGTACATTGACCAGCAGTGTAAAGGTTACCTTGACCACCTTTACCATATGTTAAGCCAGTTGCTACTGGTGCTGATGTAGTAGTTGTAGTCGTTGTTGTTGTGTAGTTGTAGTTTGCATTGTTGTTAGTTGGTGCAGCAACAGGTTGTTGTGCATAGTTTGTGTTTGTAGTTGTGTATGCGTAAGGTACAGCATCTACATAGTTAGTTGATTGTGTATTGTAGTCATAGCTGTTGTTTACAACTGGTGTAGCAACAGTGTTGTATTCAGTTGCATAGCTGTAATCTACAGCATCGTTAGTGTAGTAATAGTAGTTGTATGTGCCGTTCTCGTCAACTTCCCAGAATTTGTAAGATTCGTTGTTGAACATTGATGGGTCCCAGTTACCATCTAAAGTGTGGTGTTTGTTACCGTTCTCGTCAACAGTTACGTAATCTCCAGTAACTTCTGAGTATGTAGTTGTATATTGTGAATTAACGTTAAGTTGCTCAGCAGCAGATGCGTCGTTTGCTGTTGCAACACCGAATGTAACTAAGCCTAAAGTAGCGATTGTAGCAGTAGTTAATTTTTTCATGATTAAAAAGTCTCCTCTGTCGTTTCTTTTTCATATTGTCTGAAAGCATCATAGCATATAAAATATCCGAATTGAATAGTTGTAAACATTTTTACGTCTGAATGTAACATAATTGAAATAAAAGACAATGTGCTGACTCATTCTATATCCGGCTGTTATTTTGCTAAAAGATGCGTCATAATCCTATGTGCGAAAGTGACGTGTGACAAATTTGCTCAAATAAAAGTGACGACAAGTGAAACGTTTTGAAGTGCATTTCACTCTCGTCATTAATGTTACGCTCGAAATAATACATATAAAAGTGGGGGATGAACCCCCATAAAAAAAGAGCCTCTAACACGAGACTCTTTTTAAGTTGTTAAAGTTAGATTAGAAGCCCCAAGCACTTAAACCTTGTGCATTGTATGCTTTTGTAGCAGCAGCGATTTGTTGCTCATAAGTGTTTGTTGGACCCCAACCTGGCATAGTTTGGAATAAACCTGAAGCACCTGATGGGTTGTATGCATTTAATTGACCGTTAGATTCACGAGCAATAATTGCTTCCCAAGTTGATGCAGAAACACCAGTACGTGCTGCCATTTCTTGTGCTGCGCGTGAACCGTAAGCACCTGCAGTGTTACCGTTAGCTAATCTTACGCTACCACCACTGTAAGAAGTTTGGTTCGTGTTGTAGTTGTAAGATGGTGCAGCTTGAGCAGCTGGTTGGTAATAATAAGATTGTTGTTGTGTTTGAACGTATGACGCACCATTTGACTCAGATTGTGTCATAGCTACGTTGTTTACGTCAGCAATTTCAGTTGGTTGAGCCATTGAAGTCATACCGTTTGCATTGTATTCATAACCAAAGTATACGCCGTCTGACCAGAAGTGGTAGTTCACACCGTCTAATGTGAATTTGTAGTCATATGCACCAGCGTGGATTGCATGTTCGCTTAATGAAGCGTCGTTATTTAAAGCTAATTGCGCTAATTCTGCTTTGTTAATTTGTTCTTCTGCTGCGTGAGCGTCAGTTGTATGTGTAGCAACTCCTGTTGCACCGATTGCTAAAGCTAATGATGAAGCTAATAATGTTTTTTTCATAGTAAATAAGTCCTCCATAATAATTCCTTATTTTCTCTCATTTTCAAAAGTTGTTTCAAAAAATTCAACAACCACACTCTACCAACGAAAAATGTATTTGTAAATGTACATCAAGTAACAAAACATTACAGTATGATTACATTTTATGGTTTTGTAACACTCCTGTTATATAAATGTGGGTAAGAAATAGACATGTAACGTATTATGAAAGCATTATATGAAAGGCTTTTTGTTCTGTTAGCTTAAAAATCCGTTATATTACAAATATTACGCGCTACATTTGAACTGTAATGCAAAAAACCTGTGAAAAATGGGTTTTGTTGTTGGGCATTTGTTAAAAAGGTGCTATTTGTTTTCATTGTTTCATTACTATCAGACAGTAGAAAAAAGGGAATCTCACACTTTTTTTAACCAATGATATTTTACGATTCAACATTGATAAGACGAATTTTGATTCAGTATAATAGAAGTAACAGGGGTGAAAATATGAACGAAAAAATCGAACGACTACAGTTACAAGCAGCAGAGTTAACACGTAAAACACACGCACTCGGGATCCCAGTAATGATTGTTTTTGAAGGTGTGCCAGCATCTGGTAAGACGCGCCTTGCTAATGAATTGTTACTCACGTTAGACGCAAAGTATACGCATTTTATCGCAACTAAGACACCGTCGGATGAAGACTTGCGCTATCAATTTTTACAAAAGTTCTGGGAGACATTGCCATCTAAAGGGGACATCAACATTTATTTCCGTAGCTGGTATGCACACTATATTGATTACAAAGTTCATCACATCAAGAAAGCAGTCTTGAAAGATTACGACCACTTATACCATGATATTCAAGCATTCGAAAAAATGTTAGTTGATGATCAACATGAAGTCATTAAATATTACATCAATATAGATGAAGAAAAGCGTCAAGAACACATTGCGCAGATGAAAGATAACCCATTAACGAACTGGAAAGCGCAAGAGTATGAAGGCGTTGTGCCGGCAGATGTATATCAAGAGACGTTTACACCGTTATTAGATAAAAGTTGGGAAGTTATCGATTATACAGAACGTGAAGTTGCCGTTGAACGTATGTATAACCATCTCATTAAACGATTGAAAAAAGCAATTAAACGCAAAGAACAAAGTGTACGTGAAGTTGATGGCCATTTTACTGAAGGCTTTGAAACGGATATGTTCAATCCAGCAACGACAAAAATTAAAAAGCGTACGTACGAAGCTGTTATAGAAGAACTACAAATGCGTTTGCGTGAATTACAATTTGCGCTTTATGAACGCAAGATTCCGTTAGTGCTCGTCTATGAAGGCATGGACGCTGCAGGTAAAGGCGGTAACATTAAGCGTGTGCGTCAGTTGCTCGATCCAACGGGTTATGAGGTGAACACAACAAGTGCACCAACAGATGTAGAGCTAAACCATCATTATTTATGGCGTTTTGCGAAAGTGATGCCTAAGAGTGGGCACATTAGTATTTTCGACCGCAGTTGGTACGGTCGTGTGCTAGTAGAGCGTGTGGAAGGCTTTGCGACGCATGATGAATGGTCACGTGCCTATGATGAAATCAATACATTTGAAAAGATGTGGACGCATGACGGTGCCATTGTCTTGAAATTTTTCTTGTCACTGGATAAAGATGAACAACTTAAGCGTTTTGAAGATCGCCAACAAGATCCAAACAAACAATGGAAGATTACCGATGAAGATTGGCGTAATCGTGAGAAATGGGATGTGTACTTAGAAGCAAGTCACGACATGATTGTTAAGACGGATACAGCACATGCACCATGGCTCATCGTACCGGCAGATCATAAGAAAACAGCACGTATTCAAGTGTTGAAATATATTATCCAAAAATGTGAAGAAAAACTGTGGGGCGTCAAACAATATTAAAAATTACAGCTGCAGTAGCATTCTCAAAGTGACGTATTTCTACTATAATATATACATGTAATATATTTATCGTGAACAGATTATATATAGAATGGTATGAGGTTAGTTTATGTCACTCAATAATTATGAACAAAAGCTTATGACATTAGCAAATCACGACGATGCACAACTCGAAGTCGTGACGATGGGAGACACCACGTCGGATCGTGCTGTTGTGTTGATTCATGGTGCGATTATGAATTATAAAATTATGACAGTGTTCGCAAAATACTTACACGGCGTACGTTTGATTTTTATCAATTGTCCCGGACGTGGTGAGAGTACAGGCTTAGAACGTATGTCACACAGCCTTGTAGATTATGCGACACGAATTAATGAAGCGCTCACTTCAATTGTACAAACAGCGAAGATCCAAGAAATGGCGATTATCGGATATTCAATGGGTGGTTTAATTGCGACAAAATTAGCCGGTTATAATACATTGCCAATCAAACAACTCGTGTATTTGAACAGTGCCGCAAAGATTGACTTCAAAGAACTGCGCATTTCCAAGTTATTGATGGAATTGGTCAAGGATATGAACAGTGACAACCAAGATGGCATGATTAAAAGTATCCCCGAGTTAGTGCTAGATCAAGGTATTTCTAAAAAACATCAAAATACATTCAACTTTACAGAGTATTTTGCGCCGGTCGATGCGATGGTAACAGATTTATTGTACACATTGCGCTCCGACTATCTTGATGATTTGGATGAGATTGCTGAGATGCCTGATGTCTTGTTCCTTTTAGGGGAAGATGATGTGATTTTCCCGAACAAAGACTCTAAAGAGACGATGGAGAAGTTCGAGGCACTTGGTGCAAATGTGCGCAGTGTGATTTATCCGGAAGTGGGGCATCTAGACTTTTTACGTGTGTTGGATAAACCGCATGATGGCGAATTACAAAGTATTGAATCGAATATTAACGAATGGCTTGATATGGCCGCTGAGTAAACATCATGTGATGAGATAGGCGTTACAACGAGATTGTAAGAAATCTATAAAGCGTTGTAGCGCCTTTTTGAATGGAAAAGTTTATTAGAAGAAGGATATGATGGAAAAAGTTTATAATATGATAACCACAATGGTAATAGTTGTGCTTGTTATTGTTACAATGAATGGCTTTTGTAATAGTCACGAGAGAAGCAAAGCGATAATAAATATGTCTGCATTCATCGTTATCATATTATTAGGTGTTATAGCAATGATATACAGTTTTTTTAAGCATAAAGGCACAAAAAGATAGGACGGGCAGTGGGTTTGAGAAAGGTTGTAAAAATGTATTTTCGCGCTAGTCAGCTACTGCCTTCTACATAAATACGCAAACTTAAATAGAATGTTTCAGCTCCGCACGAAATCGACAATTATTATAAAAGTAAGATTTTTGAATTATTTATGAAATTATATGTTGTCAATAATTGCTAGGACGGTTACGCTTATAGGTAAAGATGTTTGGACATAAGGAGGGAATATGATGTGGATTGATATTACGCATACATTGTCTGAAGAGATTGCACCGTGGCCAGGTGATACACCCTTTGCGTTACGCTATTTCTCGACAAAAGATGAGAATGGTAGTGCGAACATTGCAGAAATATCAGGAAGCAATCACATTGGTACGCATATGGATGCGGCGCGACACGTGGCGAATGACGGTTGGACGATGGAACAAGTGGATATTCAGCGACTTATCGGTGATGCGACCATCTTGACGTTCACGGAAACGACAACGATTACACGTGATGACTTGAAACAATGTTCGATTGAAGGGACGATTGTATTGATTAAGACACGTGATGTATCAGATCCAACCGTATTTCCAACGTCTATTACAGTGTTGACGACGGATGCGATTGATTATTTGGCAGAGTTAGGTGTGCATGTTTTAGGTGTTGATGTGCCGTCTGTGGATGTCTTAGACTCAGAAACTTTAGATAATCATCATCGCTTAGTGCAACATCATATGTATCACATTGAAAACTTATGTTTAGATGAAGTTTCTACAGGGCATTATCATTTTATCGGCATGCCATTAAAAATTAAAGGTGCAGATGCCGCCTATTTACGAGCGGTTGTTGCCAAGAAGTAAAATGAAGCTTTAATATTATTGAAAGATATGGGGAAACGTTATATGACAAAGACAAAGATAGATTTATCACATTTATCCTTTATTATTTTATTAGGGGCAATGACAGCATTTGGACCGATGTTGTCAGATATGTATAGTCCCGCATTACCATTGGTTCAAAAAGAGCTTGGAACGTCTACGTCACAAGTACAGTTGACATTATCGATAGCGATGATTGGGATTGCATTCGGACAATTCATTTTCGGTGTGATTGCAGACCGTGTACCACGTAAAAAGCTTGTCTTATCCATCTTAGCATTAGTCATGCTAGCATCATTAGCGAGTGCATTCAGCAGTAGTATCAGCTTATTTATCGCCGCACGACTCATTCAAGGTCTTGCAGGGGGCGGTGCGATTGTTATCGCTCGTGCGACGGTTGGCGAATTGTATCAAGGGGAAATATTGAGTCGTTTCTTTACAGCATTAATGGTAGTTAACGGTATTATTTCAATTTTAGCGCCGTTAGTAAGTGCATTCATCTTAACAGTAGCAGAATGGAGAGCGATTTTCATCGCGTTAGCTGTGATTGGTGCGGTGATGTTTATCGCAGTTTTAACGCATCCAAAAATGAAGACGCTCAATACCACACATCAGGCGCACGACAACTTTAGAGACATTTTCAAAGACTTTAAACGTTTGTTGAAGACACCGCGCTTTTTAGTGCCGATGTTCTTGCAAGGTGTAACGTATGTGATGATTTTCAGTTATGGGGCAGGTGCACCCTTTATTACGCAAAATGTGTACGGCTTATCGCCACAAAACTTTAGTATGTTAATGGTACTGACAGGCATTGGGCTGATTATCTCGAGTCAAGTTGCGAACGTATTATTATGCTTTTTCGATCAATTGAATGTGTTAGCGGGATTGATTGTAGTCCAAGTGATTGGTGCGGGATTAGTCGTCGTTGTTTTACTGTTACATTTACCTTTACCAGTACTTATCGTTGGCTTCATGTTATGTGTGGCACCCGTGACAGGAATTGGGCCATTGGCATTTTCACTCGCAATGCAAGCACGTACAGGTGGTAGCGGTAGTGCGTCAAGCTTACTCGGTTTATTCCAATTCGTCTTGGGTAGTTCTGTTGCGCCACTGATTGGTATACAAGGACCAGAAAGTGTTGTGCCATATAGCATTGTACTTATCACAACGATTGTGTTATTACTTACTTTACTATTGTTAACACGTATTTTACTAAAACCTATTTTAAATAAAGCATAAAATCAAAAGCCGTGTACTTTGATGTCTCTGTCAAAATGCACGGCTTTTTGTTTATTTTAAAAGAAATCAGAAGGTATAACGTCCTCTAAATCAAAATCTTCAATTGCTTGCAGTATGTTACTATTCAAAAACTGTTGCACAGGCTCTTGTGCCATAAGATAATCTTTACTTTCCACAATCGTTAATGGGTGGCCTTGCGCTAAGTAATTGGCAACAAGCACCATAAGACCAATTGCCAGTACTGCTTTTGCAATAAGACGCATCACTGTTACTCCTTTTCTATGAGGTTCCTCCATTTTACGTGATGTTTTATCCATTTACATTAGGCTAGAGTAGCGAAATTGACTCAAACTTTTGGCGTATCATTCTAAATTTTACCTAAATATAAAACAAATTTTGAACATTATTTAGTTTTGCTCTTTTTAATTGGGGTATTTGGTAAACTATAAGTGGGGATGCTATGGGTTAATAGTAACTGGTGACAGAAAGAAGGTAAAAGTCATGTTGTTTGAACGGAAAAATCACTTTGGATTGCGCAAATTGAACATTGGCATGGTATCTGTTGTATTAGGAACTTTACTTTTAGTAGGTACTGCGACTGAAGCACACGCATCAGAAGCACAGGAAGGACAACTACAATCGACGGCAAAAGTCGATGCACCATCAAATGCAGAAGCACAAGCAAGTCATAGCGTGATAACACCAGAAACAGAAGTAACACAACAAGAACCAGTAGAAAATGAACGCATCGTAACAGATGAAACGGTATTAGAGAACGTTGAAGAAAATCAAAAAACACCAGTTGAAACCCAATTAAAAAACCAAGCATCAATAACAGATGAGAGAGATGACATACACGTATATTCAGCTATGTCTCAATCATCATCCATGTTTCGTGCAGCAAATGAAGTAACAGCGAATGACACACCGGCATTATTAGAGGAGACGGCACCAAAAGTACGAGAGCAACTTGTAGACGGTGAGGTTCAACGTATTTATCAAAAACGAGCAGCAGTCATGCAAAATGCACCGCAAACACAATCGGTTGGTATTCAGCGGGGGACGTATCAAGCGAGAGACAGCTTAGGGATTATTGTGCCGGCAAATACGAAACTGTACATCCATCAAGCGGGGCCAGAGAAGTTGACGGATTTGCGTGTGAGTCTCATGACCAACGATGGCGCATATAACAAAAGCCAAGTCGTACCAAAAACAGGCGAATGGGTAACGATTGAAACAGGGATAGACAGTGCAGCTTTTATGTATATGCCGAGTGGTTTGGCGTATCAACCGATTGTCGCATACTATGTCGAACATCAACGAGATGTAGCATTGCCGACATATCGCAAAGGAGAGAGCCAGGCTGCTTTCGAACAGCAGTGGCTGGATCAAGATGCAGCATACGCGTATGTAAATGGCGAGCATCATGCGATGTTAATCCCACGTATCGATCGAGCGCGTATTATGTCGATGAAAACACAAACGAGCGAAGGCGCCTTTAAGTCTTTGGACGAAATGATCGACTTTTATGAAGATGTTATTGCCAAATATAATTCGTGGGTAGGGTTTAATGATGATGCAACATCTGTCAATTATAACGTTGGCAGTAAATATTTTATTGTCGCAAATAAAAATGGCTTTGGTGCAGCCTACTGGTCAACAGATCATACGGGTACGAATAGTCCGTCGATTGCACCGTATTTGCAACGTGGTTGGTTGATGTTACACGAACTGGGTCACGGTTATGACGGCTGGATGGCTCAGGATAACCGTATGGACTTGCTAGAAGTTATCAATAATGTATTTGCTAATCAATATGAACAAACGATTCAACATAATAAGAACGGTTGGCTCTATGGTGATAATCAACAGGCATTCCAACGAGGCATTCACGATAGATTATTGGCAGGTGATTTGCACTTTAATGCAAGTGGCTTTAAAGGGAAATTAGACTTTATGACGCGCCTAGTGAGACTGACTGGCATTGAAGGTATGACACAGATGTATCAAACAATGCGAGCGCAGGCAGCGCAAGGACATACGAAGGTAGATGTTCCGAAATGGATAAGTCATGATTGGTTAGCAGCACAAGGCGTTAATGGTCTGCCATATTTTGATTTGTATCATATTGATATGGTACGTGATTTAAAAGATGCTTTGAATGCGTATCATCATTCTTATATTTATCCGTTAGCGATGTTGATTGATGATGCGGTAGAACGTCAAAAATATGTCGCACGTTTAGGCTTAGCGACCGAATACGAATTGGTAAAATCAAGTGATATTAGTGATACAAGTATTCATGCTGATGCAGTAGTACGATTGGATTTACAAGGTCAAAACTTGCACGACCATGCGAAAGTGATATTAATGGACGGTAAAGATCAAGTAGCTGAAGCGGTTGTCAACGACGGTGTTGCGACATTTAAACAGTTGCGTGTAGGTGTGTATAAAATTGTTGCACCGGAGACAGTCAACCATATGTTGCCAGAGCACGCTTACCTTGTTGTACGTGAGAATGGCGAGAACCAAGTTGTAATGGTATATCCAACGACTGAACAAACGCAGCAGTTCGTTTCTCAACAAATTTTATTAAAAGGGCTTGGCAATGAGCTTTTTGCCCGTATCGTGTACCAGCCTCAGACAGGCGAAGTAAAATATCAAGAGTATGCGACAAAGCCACACGTATACTTTAATGATGAGTATGCCCACGTGACAATTCATACACAAGCGGGACAAGTTGTGTTAGACCGTTCTATGATTGGTAATCAAGTAGGAGAAGCTTTGACAAAAATACGCAAGTTAACAGTCGGCGATACGATTACGATTAAGCATCGCGAACCGGGTCAGCGTCGCGTGGTGGAACGAATTGAGACAGGTGAACGTGTCGTAATGAAAGATGCCGATATGCAGACGGTAACTTATAAGCTGACAGACAAAGGCTTTATCGTGAATGATGAAACACAACAGGATGCTGAAAGACGATATATGGAAATGTTAGAGAAAGACATCAATACATGGATTGCTAACAAAACAGCAACGCCTGACAAAGACGATCGTATCCCGTTATATCGTTTGGTTCGAGCGGTTCAAGCATTACAACATAAAGACAGTGAGCGCTTGATGGCACGGTTAGCACCGTATTTGGATCAAAACGATGCAGTACCAGTTGTTGATGAACAGGAAACAGATACACCAACAACGGATGTTGAACCTATCAATACGTCTAAAAACAGCAACCTAGGGCATGATACTGCTACAACACAAGATGTTACGCTTGAAGAACCGAAAGTGGATGACGAGCAACCGGTAGAAGAACCGGAAGCACCGAAAGAAGATGAGCCTCAACCGGCAGAAGAAAGACCAGAGATACCGAAAGAAGACGAGCCCCAGCCAGCAGAAGAAAAACCAGAAGCACCAGAAGTAGACGAGCCCCAGCCAGCAGAAGAAAAACCAGAAGCACCAGAAGTAGACGAGCCCCAGCCGGCAGAAGAAAAACCGGAAGCACCAAAAGTAGATGAGCCTCAACCGGCAGAAGAAAGACCAGAAATACCGAAAGAAGCCGAGCCGCAGCCGACAGAAGAAGAACCGGAAGTACCAAAAGTAGACGAGCCCCAACCGACAGAAGAAGAACCAGAAGCACCGAAAGAAGCCGAACCGCAACCAGTACAACCCCAACCAGAAGTGCCTAAAATAGATGACATACCATCAGCTAATACAAAGCCAACGTCACATAGCACGACGAATAATGTGACACAGGACAATAAACAACCAGAAAATACGGACGTTGTGCTAGGGGCAACACAAGGTGGCAATATAGCATCATTGGTAACTAATACGAGTCGCGCACAAATGATGACGTCTGTGAACGTACCAATACAACAAAGTCTTACAAAACATCATCAACCGGTAGTGCATGATAGTTTCAATGATGTTAAAGATGCACCAACATATCGTCAGCCGATATATAAACCAATGAATACAACCGTTGAGAATGCACCCGAAGACCAGCCAACCACAATGACAAGCAATGAACAATATGAAGCGACGTCAACAGTACAACAAGCGACGTATAATGAGCCTACAATACCTAATGCAGGTAAAACGTATAATATGCGTCAGTCTAAACAACAGCATCCAGTTAATGGATCATTGTTGATAGTGCTAGGGGCGATGACAACGTTAGGTGGCTGGCAGCTTATGCGCAGACGTCAAAAACGTGGAAAATAGTTCATGGCAGCAATTAACAAAATCCATAAGTGATTTAACATATGTGCGTGTGGAAAACACATATTAACATATAGCATTGATTTCCCTTTTTGTAATCATATTTTTAAATTTTTGAGTTTTGTTCCAACTGTATTTGTCATATGTACGTTAATTTGATAAAAAAGATAAAATATTTCAAAAAATATATTGCTTTTTCATACTAATTCATGCAATATATATTGAAAGCGCTCGATATATCAAAGAGACTTTTGAGTACAATGACAAGGTTACGGAGGGAGACCAACCAATGAAGTTGATTGGAAAATTGATTTTAGGGATTGTGGCAGGTATTTTAATTGGGATGTTGGATATTGATGTTCTAAATAAAGTGCTTGTAACAGTGAAAGGGATTTTTGGACAAATCATCAACTATATGATTCCATTAATTATCTTTTTCTTTATTGCATCAGGTATTACATCACTTGGTAAAGGCTCAGGTAGACTTGTAGGGATGACAGTTGGTGTGGCATATACATCAACAATCTTAGCAGGCTTAATGGCATTGACTGTATCATACACATTGATGCCAATGATTGCAGCGCATGGTAAAGTGCCAGGTGAACCACCTGAAATTGCACCATTCTTTTCTTTTGAATTTGATCCATTAATGGGTGTGTTAACAGCATTGATTACGGCGTTTGCATTCGGGATTATTGCACACAAAGTAGAAGCATTCACGATGATTAAACTGATCGATGAAGGGCAACGCATTGTAGAAGTTTTAATTGAAAAGCTCATTATCCCATTTTTACCATTCTATATCGCAACGATCTTTGCTGAAATGACAGCGCAAGGAACAGTTGTCAGCATTTTAAAAGTGTTCGGTATCGTTCTAATTATTGCGATTATCATGCACTGGGTATGGTTAACGGTATTATATATTACAGCTGGGGTCTTGAATAAGAAAAGCCCAATTAGCTTATTGAAAACAATGTTGCCATCGTATTTCACAGCACTCGGAACGATGAGTAGTGCGGCAACAATTCCAGTGACACTTAAACAAGCTAAAAAGAATGGTGTCACACCGCCAGTTGCGGACTTTAGTGTTCCGTTATTGGCAACAATTCACTTATCAGGTTCTACTATTACATTAGTCAGCTGTTCTGTCGCAGCGATGATTGTACTACCAAGCTTATCACTTGTAAGTATTCCGACGATGATTGGTTTTATTTTCATGCTAGGTGTCATTATGATTGCAGCACCAGGTGTTCCAGGTGGTTCTGTTATGGCAGCGAGTGGGATTCTTGGGTCAATTCTAGGCTTTAATGAAGCAGCGATTGGCTTGATGATTGCATTGTACATGGCACAAGATAGTTTTGGTACAGCAACAAACGTAACAGGTGACGGTGCGATTTCAGCAATTGTTGACCGTTTAGGTAAAAAGTATATCGATTAATATTATATTAACTCAGGAAGACAACTTACTTTGTTTTTCTGAGTTTTTTTGATACGTTGAGAATGAAAAATTGATAAATGAAATGAGGTTTTAAAATGGCAAATCAAAATCCTTTAACGCAATATTTTCATGACACATATGAGCAACAGCCACAACCTTATCCGGGTATTCAACGTGAGATGACACCAGTTCCTGATTGTGGAGAGACATCTTACCGTGGTGCCGAAAAGTTAGTCGGCAAAAAAGCACTTGTGACAGGTGGCGACTCAGGTATTGGACGTGCAGCGGCAATTGCTTATGCGAAAGAAGGCGCGGATGTCGCAATCGCATATCATCCTGACGAGCAAGTCGATGCGGAAGAAGTGAAAGCTGTCATTGAAGCGGCAGGTCAGAAAGCTGTTTTATTACCTGGTGACTTACGTGATGCAGATTACGCGCGTCAAATGGTTAAAGACGCACATGATCAATTGGGCGGACTTGATATTCTTGTATTGAATGCAGGTATGCAAAGCTTTGAATACGATATTCAAAAGTTAGATCCGAAACAGTTAACAGATACATTTGAAGTCAATGTGTTCTCAACAGTATATTCAATTCAAGAAGCGTTAAACTATCTTGAAGCAGGCGCAAGTATTATCTTAACGTCATCAATTCAAGCGGTAAAACCAAGTCCACACTTGTTAGACTATGCGATGACAAAATCATGTAATGTGTCTCTTGCGAAAGGTTTGGCAGCGCAACTTGGACCTAAGGGTATCCGTGTTAATGCAGTGGCACCAGGCCCTGTATGGACGCCATTACAAATCTGTGGTGGTCAACCGCAAGAACGCATTCCAAACTTTGGTAAAAATCAACCATTACAACGTGCCGGTCAGCCTGTTGAATTGGCTGATGTCTATGTCTTACTTGCTTCTGAAGGTGGTAGCTTTATTACAGGGCAAGTATACGGTATTACAGGCGGCGCACCTATCGTATAATAAGAAAGCATATAAACTTACAAGTCATCTACACCAATTATGGGTAGGTGGCTTTTTTATTAGGTATGGACACAATTTATGGCTTTCCCAATTCTTAAAATTACTATGTCCCACTCTCCATCACCAGAGTCTAGGTTCAGTCTTGCAATCTCGAAATGTATCGCTTATTATAAAACGTAATTATTACGATTTGTAAAGGGGCGATATTATGTATGAATGGTTGATTATTGGTGGAGGTGTCCACGCCACGACAATCGCACTACAATTGCGTCATTTAGGTTTACCTGCATCACAAATGGCGATAGTAGATCCACATGAGACACTAATGGGAAACTTTAAGATGCAAACGACACGACTCAGTATGCCTTATTTACGCTCGCCACTCGTGCATCACTGTCATCCTGAGCCATTTGATCTTAAAAAGTATGCGAAACAACACCAATATGCACAAGCGATGATTGGTCAGTATCAGCGTCCAAGACTTGATATGTTTTTTGATCATACAGCGCATTGGATAGAAGAATATAATTTGGCAAGCTGTCACATTCAACAAACGGCGATAGATATTGAACAAATAGATGATTATTGGCAAGTCCTGTTGGGTAGTGATGAAGTTGTAAAAGGGCGTCATATTGTTTTGGCGATGGGGACACATCATACACCGAATATACCAGAGATGTATGTCAATCAACCTGATGTTCAACATATTCATCAACAGGATTTTGATGCGCAAACGACGGCTTCACATATTGTTGGTAGTGGCATATCGGCTGCCCACTTGGTTATCAAGCTACTCGCTGAACAACGAGACACACCGATTCATCTATGGCTGAAAAAGCCATTAGAAGTATTCGACTTTGACGCAGACCCAGGTTGGTTAGGACCGAAAAATATGCGTGGTTTTCAATGTGAGAAAGACTTAGTACAACGTGCGGAAGTCAACCGTAGCGAGCGACATAAAGGCTCTATGCCAAAAGAAATGTATATGAAACTCATGCACGCAGAAAGTGACGGACGCTTAATCATTCATCAAGACCCGATTGATGCCCTTATGGATCATCACATCGTTATAGGAGAAGAAAAAATAAATTACGATGGTATCTATTTGGCAACCGGCTTCAAGTTAGACTTAATGCAGCAACCGTTAATCCGCACATTGATTCAGCGTGATGATGCTAAAATGGCCGCAGGATTCCCAGTTATTACGACAAATCTCGAATGGTTACCACGACTCTATGTTTCTGGTATGTTAGCAGATTTAGAACTAGGACCGTTTGCACGTAATATTATGGGTGGGCGTATGGCAGCGCAACGTATCGGAGAAGTTTATGTACAAAGTCAGAGTACCATGCAAAAAGCAATATAATCTCAGTATGTTATCCTATCTGTAGTACATAATGATAGGGGGATATGACGTGATACGCTGTGTGTGTTTAGTAGAACGTAAAGGAGATTATTTACGTCTAGTACAAGTACGTAATAGAGAGAAGCGATACTTTCCAGGCGGTAAAATAGAACCGGATGAATCACTTGAAGCGGCATTGTTACGTGAGCTTGAAGAAGAGTTACAACTGGTATTAACAGCAGATCAGCTAGAATACATAGGAACGGTTGTTGGGCCAGCTTACCCGCAAGAAGGTATGATGACGGAATTAAACGGATTTCGTACGCATGAACCGATCGATTGGTCTAACGTGCAAATTGATGCAGAGATTACTGAAATTGACTGGGTTCATATTCACGATGAAGCAAGCATTGCACCAGCTGTTCTGAAATGGATTGAAACATTCGAACAATAAAAGATGACTGGAGTGGTCGCTTAAGTAAGCGGCTGCTCCAGTCATCTATGCGTTTTATGCAATTTTAAGATTGTTCAACACGGTATAAGTTAGGATACATCCCATACTTAGGTAGATCGAAACCAATCGTATAGACCTTTACGTTTTGACCTTCACGTAAGTTATCGTGAATATCACGGCTATCGAACTTTGCGTGTAATAATATATCGCTGTTCTCAATCGTTGTCTTGTCACGACCATGCTGGACTACGATATAGCGGGTTGTTCCGGTTGTTAGACCATTGTTTTCGTGATACTTCTCAACAATCTTCCCTTCGTAAATGTGACGATTCATTTCCGGGATCACTGTTGCCATCGCTAGAAACACCACAAAAGAGATAGCGCCTAAAATAAAAAATGCAGTCTTTATCCAGTTGCCTAGACGTTCAAAAAATCTATAAAAAATATTGTTTTCTTTCTTCATCGACTCGCTCCTAACACTCGTATTATATCCGAAAAAGCAAAGGGATGAACAAAAATATTTAAAAATTAATTAAAAGTAACAGTGACCAAGACATAAATATAAGCACAAAAAGTAACATTATTCATTGTTTGTTGTGCAAATGACTAAATTGTGAAATATTGAGCGAAATTATTGAAATTATGTAACCATTGGTATAAGGGCGATTGACAGTTTATGTTGTGCGAAACATGATTTTTTAGAAACCAGAAAGAAAAATCTCAGAAAAACGATATTTTTAAGGATTTAAGATATAAAATTCCGGCAAAAAAATAAAGGAACCCCCAGATGACGGAAGTAAATGCAGCTTTGTCATCGATTTTTACTGCTTGTCACCCTTATACAATAGGACATGAGAATGGGACAGATATCTCGTTTTTTTGAAAAGCTTCCGTTGCCCCACCTACATCCTGTGTCATAATGACGCTCCTTTTAAGAGGTATATAGGGTAATCATCGACACAGATTTCCCGGGTAATTTGATGATATAAGCCCCGTCGTCAAAGTTATGTTCATCAACACTTAGGTGTGGCGTGTTGTATTGGCTTAACTTGAACTTGAGTGAATTTGGGAAGTTACTTTTATCTTTAATACGTGAACAAATCATACTGTCAACGTCTCCGTACTCACTGTTTAATATCTCTGTTGAAATGAGTGTTTTGGCAGGGAGCTGCTCATTTTGCAACGTAATATAAAAGTCGTGTTCATCAGCTTTGGAATTATATAGAAGTATATTATAGCTATGCATAGCACGTGTGATAATATGATTTTCGCCATAATGACAAGGATAATTCGCAAAGTTAAGCAACATCACACCAAGAAAATAAAAGGTCGTTTTATTTTCGATATTATCAAATAATGCGATGTTGTGTTTGCGTGCTGCTGGCTGTGTGAATGTAATGCTCGCTCCAGCAAGATAAGGTCGACTTTTTAAAGATTCCTTCAAACACAAGGCTGTATTATTTAAAATATCAGGCGTATAGAGTAAATCATAATTTAAGAAAATTGTTTTATTCGTCTTAATATTTTGATTTAAAAATTGATAGAGCGACCATTGTACTTTTTTAAATGTATGGTACTTTTTAAGCTGATTCTGATGCGGGATGACCTTTTCAAAATCAATCGTATAAAAATCAGGATTCAATGCATAGATGTCATCATCAATGGATTGACCGTTGAGATAACAGTCTGTGACGTCTAATGCAATTGCGATATGTATGCCATAGATATTGCGCTTAATGTGTTTAATATCATTGACATCTATCTCGTTCAAATCTAACAGCAACAGCAGTTTGCTATCATGTACAGGTGCGATAGGTAAGTGCTCGGTCTCTAAATAATGCAGGTCTTCAATCGCTTTAACGATATAGTAGTAACTTTGAATATCCGTTAACTTGATCGCGACAGAAATCTTCGTCTGAAATAACTTTCGAAGTTTTATAATCGTCTCCTGAGCATTGTCTGTAATGATGTTCTCGATAGGCTCATTAATATAAATATAAGAAGCAAGTTTATAATTCGTGAGGTTTTTATAAAAGAAAATAGGCTCGCTAATGATTCTATCTATATTATCGTAAGGTCCGACGTCTACCAGATTAAAAAATGAGAATGCAGGCGCATTAATACGTGAATCATCAACGAACACCGTTGTTTTATGTGTGTCCGACGTCGATTCTATATGCAGACGGCGTAAAGTATTGACGTCCGACACAGTATTCGGCAAGTTAAGACCATGCTCATCCAAAGGTAAACCTTTATATTTTTTAGGCGTGATGCCCATATATTTCTTAAAATTAATAATGTAGTTGGTAGCACTTGGATAATGCCATAATTCAGCAACTGTTTTAATTTTCTCATCATGTATTGAGAGGGCTTCTAAGGACTTTGCGACTTTTAATGAAGCGGTATAATCATAGAAATTCATATGCAAGTTCTGTTTGAACAGTGTTGAAATGTATGATGACGAGACATCAAAAGTTTTAGATAAGACTTCCAAAGTAATGCGGTCATGTAAATGGTCGCGAATGTAGTCAATCATATGATGTAACGTCGTATCAGTTGAATGGGCATATGAGTGCGTCTTGCGTGTCACTTCCTTAAGAAGATGCGTGACAAGGCTTTGTGCATGATGCGTATGCTGCTCGCATGTTTGGTAACATTTGAATAGCAATGCTAAATCAGCTCTTACAACATCATATTGCTGAATGATAAAGTCATGATTAAAAATATCGATGTCTAGCTCTTTGAATAACGCGCTCGGCAAATAGAATAATAAAGCAGACTGTGTATGAATTTCATAGAGATCTGATTCATTAATCAAATATAAGTTTTTGCCGCGATATTCTAACCCTTCTTTTTTGACAACGGTTGTATTTTCATTGAGAGAAAACACAAGAATAATCCCGTTGAAGCAGCGTACAGGTTGCGTCATAGGTGCTGTTAAATGATATATTTTAGGGAACAAAGTTGTAACCTCCTCACGTAATAAAAGCTATGGTCGAAAAATTTTGCGCTAACAAATTCAAAAAGCTAAAAATTATGAACGTATAATCTTATGTGTGCTATTAAATTATATATACAATTTTTTTGGTTTTGTCAAAAAATAATTGAAAAATAACATTAAAGATGTGAAAAACATAAACTTAGTGAGAAAAGAATAGTGTGAAATAAAACGCAACAACACATATTTGACAAGGTTTTGAACCTTATTTTAATGATAGATAATTAATCGTGCGCAATAGATGGAAATATAGTCTGGATACTATATTTATATAGGAAGTTAATGAAAAACGATTTTTGATTATAGCATTTTGTTTTTATATAAGAAAGTAATAAGATACTATGCGACAAAAAAACTGGAGCAGTATATTGCCCCAGTTTGTGTTGTTATCATATTGACGGTTTAGCGTGTTTTATAATGGTACTGCGCAATGCGTAATAAAACGATACCGTCTATGGTATTAGGATCCCATCCAGTAATCTCGTGAATTTTCTTTATACGATAGTTCAAAGTATTACGGTGGATGAATAAATCGTTAGCTGTTTTAACCAGTTTACCATGATTCTTGAAGTAGGCCTCAACGGTCTCATTAAGATATTTATCGCCACCAAATGACACGAGTTTCTTATAATTGGCGATGAGTGATGCCTCTTCATCTGGTGAATGTTTTCGGATGTTCTGACAGATGATTTCAAGTTCATAATCTTTATATGCGTAGAGACCTTCTGAATGATTCATTGAAAGAACGAGTTTTTTGAGTGATTGTGATTCGTTGTAAGACTGAATGAGTCCTTGAATCCCCGAATTAAAGTCTCCAATTGTAATCAGCGTGCGTTCAAAGCCTTCTTGTAACATCGCGTTTTCAATAAAGCGTTTTAACTCTTCTAATGTCTTGCCACGATTGACATTGGCTTTAAATACGAACAGCAATTCTTGTGGTGTCAGTTCTAATATATCATCATCATGGAGTTGCCAGTCGTTCAAAGCACTCTTGATTGCTCGAATTTTCGATTTACTCGTTGTATTAATAGAAATTGAAGCGACCGCCACTTTGTTCTTCAACCCAAGAAAGTCAACAATTTGCTTACGGCTGTAGCTATGCGTCGTCATGTCTTTATTGAATAGTATGTTGGAAAGCATTTGTGTACGTGATAAAGAGCTTTTGAATCGCACAGAACGTTCAATTTCTTGTTCGATAATGAACTCTGCAGTTACTTTGAGTAGGCGTGAAGATTCGCGCACTTCTTCAGGTGCTCCTGCAATGAGTAACGCACCATATGTTGCCTCTTGATATTCAAAAGGTAAAATGATTCCCGGTGTTTTCACCTTCCAAAAGTTCATATCTTCTTCTTCAATTTCAATAGGCAGATTGCGCTGAATTGAATGTAGTGCAGCATGATGTATCTCACCCAGTCTCTCTGAGTTTGACGTCGCAATAATTTGCCCACTTTTATTAACAACTTGTACATTTCTTTTAATAATTGTGGCTATTTTTTTAACAACCATTTGTGCCCAATGTTGATTTACCATTTCATCAATACTCCCTCTGAAAATCCAAATCGCCATTTTCTATGATGTGTTACACATAATGATTTGACTGGATCGTCCAATTAATACATAAATTTTTGGTTAAGCGGTTTTATTTACCCCAAAAAATTAATTTACACTAGACAATATATAACACACATTAAACTTAATATAAATGTGAATTATATTTTATGCTTTGATATTGTGCATGTGCCCAAAACTGTTTTTTTACATATATATATATACACAAATCATTTCGCACCTATGATGACGCTTTTTATTACATATTTCTATCAATTTAAATTAACAAATATTATTGAGATTAGATTATTGGAATAAGATAAAGAATCATTAAATTATAATTTGTATGTTAGCATTTGAATTGTATTGTCCAATGTAATTTATTAATCGCATTTAGATTGGACATAAACTATTTGAAAAGGAGCAATGAAATGGCTAATAAAAAGACCACAAACTCAAAGCGTTTCGACTTTTTGCCAAACAAGCAAAACAAGTATTCGATTCGCAAATTCACAGTTGGCACAGCCTCGATTTTAGTAGGGGCAACATTAGTATTTGGGGCATACAATGATGCACAAGCAGAAGAATTAGACAGCAAAACGACAGAAGAAGCAGCTGCAACAGAAGAGGAACCTGCAGATGAAGCAGCAGTAACAGAAGAAGCGGCGACAACAGAAGAACAAGCTGTAGATACTGCAGACACATCTAAGGAAGAAACTACAACTGAAGAAGCTCCTAAAGAAGAAACAGCAGTAACAGAAGAAGCTGACACAACAGCTGAGCAACCAGCAGAAGAAACAACAAAATCAGCATCTGTTATTACGGCTGCAGAAACAACAGAAGAAGCTACAACAGCTGAACAACCTGCAAGCACAACAACAGAAACAACACCTTCTTCAGACGCAACAGCAGAGGAAGCGCCTGCAACAACTCCAGAGACAACAACAGAACAACCAGCAGCAGTTCCTACAACTGACATCAAAACTGTAACAGATCAAACATCAGCAGCAGATTACTTAGCAGCTGAGAAAAACATCTCTACAGAAGAAGCGAACAAAATTGCAAGTAACTTAAACGGAACGTTAACTGAAGTAACTCCAGAAGCGTTACAACAAGCACTTGTTGATTATTTAGCAAATGAGCAAAATAAATACAACGTTGATGGTACTTTAGCAGCGGTTCGTGAAGAAACTGCATTAACTAATGAAGATGTTGTAACTGAGGAACCAGTATCAACTGCTATGTTCCGTTCAGCACCAACAACTGCAACTCGTGCAGCAGATACAACTACATCTACACGTGCGTTTGATAGTGAATTACAACAAGCAGCACAAGATGGCGCGCTTTACGTTCCAGGTGTAGAAGGTCAAAAACAAAGCTATGCTGGTAAAGCATGGATTTACAGAGGCGGAAATATCAATTCTCCTGGTAATGAACCACTACAAAACGCTAAAATTTACTTACAATGGGTAAATGGTGACGGTTTTGTATCACCAGTTTATTACACAACTACAAACCCAGATGGTTCATATGTATTTGATCTTTCTAAATCAGTAATCGATAGTACAGGTAAAGAACAAAAATTCCAATTAGCTGGCGACGGTAACTTCGCAGTTAGAACATGGGTAGAAAATCCAGATCCGGAAAAATATAACGTGATTAAACACGGTGACCAAAAATATGGTTTCCATACACGTACAAGCCGTACTAACGAATCTTGGGACTTCACTGCAGGTGTTAACCGTATCGTTAACGGTCAAGTACTTGTTCAAGAAAAAATTAGCCAAAATGATTGGTTAATGAAACCTAAAGATCAATGGACAGAGTCACCAAACGCTGACGGTATTTGGCCAAACGAAGGTCTTTACGGTAAAGTAACGGGTAAAGTTTGGTATGAAACAAACGACCCATCTGGTTCAGACTCTCGTGCTTGGAAGAAAGACTCATGGGATTTAAATGCAACTGGTGTTAAAGTAGTTGCTTCATACGTAAATGACGAAGTAACACGTCAATTTGACGCATGGAAAGAAGCTAATAAAGGTTACACTTTAGAAGACTTCAGAGCAGCACAACAAGACATCGTAACAAAATACCAAGCTGAAAATGGTCAAGGTTCTCATATCGCAGAATCAGTAGTTGGTACAGTTGATTCAAACGGTAACTACTACATTCCATTCAAAGGTTTATACGGTGTAAGTGCAACACAACAAAATAGTGGTTTGAAAATTTCTCATACAATTACTGATGAAGAGTATGGTCAATTAGTGAAAGACGAAGATGTGAATCACAGCAGTCTTTTACAATGGAACGGTACAATTGGTCAAAAACACCGTCACATTAACTCTGACTATATGTACATTGCACCTATGATTGACGACTATGCAATCTGGGGTAACAACTATCAAAACAACATGTTCACAACAGCTGATGCTGGACGTGATATCTTTGATGCACAAATGTTAGCTGGAGCGAACGGTAGCGGCCAAGACTTCGCTGCATTAGCACCACAACCAATGCACGACGTTTTAGTTTACGATTCACAAAAGAATTTCGCAGTTCCTGGCGATACAGTTGAATCTAAATCAGGCGGTTTATTACCATCACGTGAATACCAAATCCAATGGTTTAAAGATGGTGTCGCAATTGGTGATCCAGTATCTAAAGTATCTAACGTAGACGGTACAATTGGTTCAGTACCAATCACAGTACCAGCAGACTTAGATAAGAATGCGACATACACATCAGCAATCTTCTTACCAAACCGTAGCACAACTGATTTATCTGACGCACTTGCAGTAGACTCATTCACAGCAGTTGTTGATCAAAATATTATCAACGAACCAGCTTATGAAGATACTTCAGTAGCAGCAGGTGAAGAAGGTTCAGTAACACCAACATTCACGGACAAAAACGGTAACCCAGTAGAAACAAGTAACGTACCATTAGATGCAGAAGCACCATTTATTCTTGATCCTAATGCGACAGATGTTCCTGAAGGCGTTAAAGTAGATCCGAAAACAGGTGAAATCACATTCACACCAACACCAGATCAAGTTGGTCAAGAAATTACAGTACCAGTTGTTGTCACTTATGAAGATGGTACAACAGACACAGTTAATGCGAAATTCACTGTAACAGCACCAACACCAGATGCTGATAAATATGATCCAACAGCAACACCTGAAGAAGTAGAAAAAGGTGGAGACTACGACTTAACAGATAACGTTGATACAAAAGGTCTTCCAGAAGGTACAACAGTTAAAGATGTAACACCAACAGGTACAATCGATACGAATACACCTGGTGAGTACCCAGGTAAAGTAGAAGTAACATACCCAGATGGTTCAAAAGATACAGTGGACGTACCAGTAACAGTTAAGCCATCACAAGCGGATGAAAATGATCCAACTGTAACACCTGAAGAAGTAGAAAAAGGTGGAGAGTATGACTTAACAGATAACGTTGACACATCTAAATTACCAGATGGTACAAAAGTTACAGATGTAACACCAGACGGTACAATCGATACAAACACACCTGGCGATTACACAGGTAAAGTGGAAGTAACATACCCAGATGGTTCTAAAGAAACTGTAGACGTACCAGTTAAAGTTAACCCATCACAAGCAGATCAAAACGATCCAACAGCAACACCAGAAGTGGTTGAACAAGGTGGAACAGTAGACTTAACAGATAACGTTGATACAAAAGGTCTTCCAGAAGGTACAACAG
>NZ_PPRF01000040.1 GCF_002902145.1 Staphylococcus rostri
GTATATATGTTAAAAAAGCCGTTAAAATTCATTTTAGAGAATTTTAACGGCTTTTTCTTAGGGAATCTGAGTGCTTATGTCCCAGCCCCCTTTTAACACAGGTCTTACTTTGCCATCTACTTCAGCCTTTAAGCCATCGCGATAGGGTATCGGTAATACGAGATACGCTTTTTTCTTAGGATTCATCTCTATTTGAAAGTCGTGCTTTGTTTTGCTTACTTTCACCGGTACCACATTTCGAGCTGCTTGTTTAAGCGTTGTGTAATTCTCCCCATAAATGCCGTTGATTTTTAGACGATAAGTCCCTTTGTCCAGTCTTAAATGCACGGTTTCTTTTACCGGCACACGAATAGTAATAGGTGTTACAAAACGTCTATATCTGTAATTTTGTGATACACGCAGTTGCTGAAAATCATCTAAATCGATGTAGTGCGGTTGTTCTGGACGTAATAATTCGATATCCATTTCAAAGTAATAGTCTTTATATAGATTCGATAACGTTTCAGGCATCGAAATATCTAAACCCGCATTTTCTTGAGTCACTTTAAGACGATCACCCTTGAATTTGGCGTGTCGCGGTTGTATTTCAGCATACTTAATCAGGTTTGGATTCGACTTGAATGTTGAATTTTCTTTAATACCATCTGCGACAACACCTTGAAGATACGCTTGTTCACGGTCTAAAGGCGTCTTTAAATCCGCAGTATCATACACTTTAGAGGTCAAATGTGCAGCCGGATAATCAATTGTATTAAAACTACGAACCCAACTGTTTTCGTCATCTTTAATTTTCTCTCGCTGTTTCATGCCATAAGGGCGCGTTGTGTCAGGTGTTGTTGAGATGCGATCTGTCACACCCCAAAGTGCATATAAATTCGCACGATTACCGAGTGAACGGTAGGTGCTATTGCTATCTTGGCCTGTGTTTATTTGCATACGCTTGTCGTAGTAATCTAATATCGCACCGTCAAAAATACTCGAATAAAGAGACATACCATTAAAGTGATAGAGCAAACTCCAGTTTACAGTGTGGATTTCGCTTGTGTTGATAAAGTCAATACGTTCAACAGGCGATTGCTGTTTCGTAATCTTATCGAATGTTTTCTGCAATTTCGTACTGTAATAATAAGGCTTGCTGATCGTTTCAAGGTTAGGGACGTGTTTAACGATATGATTCGTATGATAATTCAACAACATCACAAACTGCTGCATGATGAAAAGACAGACAACGAATTTCAGACACCATTGAGACATTGTGCGCTGACTAAAGATGAAGTACCCGACAATGCATAAGATGAATGTGCTGAAAACCATCCACCACATACGTCCAGACGAAAAGAATACGGTCAGCAGAGCGAATGGCACTAGTGGTACTAAAGAAATTAAATAATGACGCCAGAATAACTCGGCAAAATGTTGTAACCATAACGCAACGATAATACTTGATGAAAAAACTAATAAATAGCCCCAACGACGTTCAGGAAATGAAAAGCCATTGAAGATCGTATCCGTATAAGCTGTTAACGTTCCTATTAACAATATCCATGTAAGAATCGCGAAAAGGCGATAGTAATAGTGGCGATAAAGTTTAAACGAGCAGAGTGCCACTAATACGATAAATGAAATTGTAAAATAGTAGTTATTTGAAAAGATGTGGTTATAGTTCGTCACATCTATCAGTCTTGGGACATGAAATGTATTAAGTTTTCGATCATTATTTAAAAAGGAATGGATACCTGTTAAAAAACCAAATGATGCCATACAAACACTGAGTAAAATTGCAGGACAGAGTAACCAAAGTTTTTTCCAGCGCATAACGATATCATCCGGATGTGTATCAATCATACGATAGACAAGATAAACAAACATTGCGATAGCTTCATAATAGCTGAAATAAAAATTTGAAAATAACGTCAATGTAATCGCAAAAACAAATAAACCAATTTTACGCGTCTTGAAAAACCGTTCCATACCCCAAATGGAGAGAGGTAAATAAATTAAAACGTCTCCAAAAAAAGACCATAAAAAGTTAAAGAAATACAGGATTGTTGACGCACTATAAAGCAATGCACCTAGAAAACGATATGGGTTGTTAAGCTGAAACATTTTCAACATACCGTATATCGCTAAAAACGTAAGTGCACATTTGAAAAACGCAACGATCATTAGGTTAGCTGCCCAAAAATTAATTGTTGAAGGATCGACAAGGCTGAATAATTCTAGAAGCTTAATACATAAGAAGTTGATATACATAATAGGAGAAGTCGTATAATAATATGAAAGATCTGAGAAGTAATCTCCACCGAGTCCAAGACCTATATCGTAGAAGGATGATAAGTTCGACAGGCGATTATATAAAAACAATTGAAAAGGTAGCAACTGTTTTATGCCATCATATCCACCACAATAGATTGAACCATATTTGAAATAACGTTTAAAAACTGGAAAGTATACAAGAGTAGCAACAAAAAATGCAGCCCCAAACACTTTCGTCCATTTTAAGAATAAGTATGATTTTTTCAATGAGAGTCACTCTTTCATAATTCATTTGAAACGGAGATAAATTTTTATAATACGTCGTACATATAGTAGGGAGTGTCTCTATAGCAACGAACACTACTTACACAATCGTCAATTTATAGTTAAACAACGATCACCTAATCAAAGTAAAAACGCATATTAAATATAAAACAAAATCTACTTTAAAATATATCATAAAATTTATCAGCACGTATAGTAAATGAGTAAAAAAGGCATATACTTTTTAATGTCATATTGTTAAAAATTGTATGCAAAGTTAGCAATTATCATTAAGAAAACGTGTGAGAGTATATCGAATGACTTATTTGTTTTTTGTCAAAATATCCCAAAACTTGATACGTATCAATTCTTTATTGTTGTTTATTGGCTATCCTTAAAGTAACAAGGAGGTCATCATATGCAAAAGTTCATTTTAAAACATAAAAATCAGTTGCTCATTCTCGTGATATTGTTAGTGATGTTTGCTTTTATTGTGCGATTCACTTTAGGTAGTGATCTTATTGTAGCTAGTATGCTATTCATCGCTTCAATCATGGGTGGTGCACCCATTTTTATTCAAGCACTACAAGCATTAAAAGTCCGTGTTATTAGCATTGATTTATTAGTGACCTTAGCCATTTTAGGTGCAATCAGTATTAGGAATTTTGAAGAATCAGCAGTCGTATCGCTATTGTTTTTATTAGGTGGCTATTTAGAACAACGTACTTTAAATAAGACACGTTCGGCGATACAAAATCTTGTAGACCTTGCCCCAGATACCGCATTAAGACAGATAGAAAATGGTGAATTTGTGGAAGCGGATATTGATGAGATTGAGGTGTCAGATAAGATTTTAGTTAAAACTGGTATGCGTATACCCGTGGATGGTCATATTTACGCGGGACAAGGCACATTAAACGAGGCGAGTATTACTGGTGAATCGTTGCCAGTATCAAAAGCGGTTGGTAAAGATGTTTACGCTGGCACAATTTTAGAGGATGGCGTGTTGTATATCGAAACTGAACGTGTTGGAGAAGAGACGACGTTCGGAAAAATTATTGAGCTCGTTGAAGAAGCACAAGATGCTAAGTCACAGGCAGAACGTTTCATTGATCAATTTGCCAAATATTATACGCCCTTCGTCTTAATACTTGCGGTTATCGTTTGGATGCTCACGACAAGTATAGAACTCGCAGTCACCATTCTCGTATTAGGTTGTCCGGGAGCGCTTGTTATCGGTGTGCCAGTATCCAATGTCGCAGGATTAGGAAATGGTGCGAAAAATGGTGTGCTGTTAAAAGGCAGCGAAGTCGTTCAGCAATTAAGTCATATTGATACGCTGTTATTTGATAAAACGGGCACTTTAACATATGGAAAGCCTGAGGTTAATGAGACACTATTTTATCAAGAAAACAAGCAAGACATTATCGATTATTTAGTAAGTGTTGAGGCATCATCGGATCATCCATTAGCACAGGCAATTATGCAATACTATCCGTCAGCTGAAAAACGTAAAGTATCGGATGTGTCAGTTGTAAAAGGTGGGGGAATGACTGCGCAAATTGAGAAACATCACGTAATCGTTGGCAATGTTCAAATGATGCGACAACATGATGTGACTTTTACTGATGCCATGACATTAGATATTCAACGACTTGAAAATGCAGGCCATTCACTTGTCATCATTGCCATTGATGGTTATGTGGCACTTATTAATGGTATTCGCGATAAGGTAAGAGAAGGATTAGAGCAAGATTTGAAAAAAATACAGCGCTTAGGTGCTCAAAATTTAATTGTACTTTCAGGAGATAATCAAGGAACGGTTGATCAAGTTGTTCAAGAATTAAATTTATCAGAAGGGCATGGCAATATGTTGCCTGAAGATAAAGCAGCATTTGTTGAAAAACGACAAGCGAATGGGGAGACGGTTGCCTTTATTGGTGATGGTATTAACGATAGTCCATCACTGGCTTTAGCAGACATCGGTATTGCAATGGGCTCGGGCACAGACGTTGCAATTGAAACATCTAATGTAGTGTTAATGAATGATGATTTCCGACGCTTACCACATGCACTCGGCTTAGCTAAGGCGATCAGAAGTAATATGATACAAAATATTGTCATTGCGCTGTTAGTTGTATGTGTATTGCTGTTAAGTCTAATTTTCAGTAATTGGATGAATATGGCGATTGGTATGTTTGTACATGAAGTGAGTATTCTCGTTGTAATTCTAAATGGTATGCGGTTATTACGTTATCATCCAGAAAAATCAAAATCTTGATAGAAATCAATTCGTCTTTGTGCACTGACTGTTAAGATTGAAATAACAAGAAGAAAAGGGGTTTTGAAGATGAAACAAGCTATTTTAAAATTAGAAACATTGACGTGTCCAAGTTGTATGCAAAAGATTGAATCAGCACTTAAACGACTTGATGGTGTTGAATCAGAAAGTGTCAAAGTTTTATTTAATGCGAGTAAGGCGAAAGCAAATTTTGATCCAGCACAAGTAACATTAGGAGAAGTTGTTACAGCCGTAGAGTCAGTAGGTTATACTGTTTTGAAATCAAGTGAAAAGTAGGAGTGGTTATTGATGAAAGCATTTTTAGAGGCCAATCGTGAAACTTTAGATTTATACACAAATGCAATTACGAAAGCGCATGGTCAAAATCATCCAGAGGTTTTTGAAGTGAGAAAGTTATATTTGGCTATGCAACATAAAATGGATAATGGTAATTGGGAGATGCAAGATGAGTTAGAACAATTAGCAGCGATTACCAACAATTTTGTAATTCCTAGTGATGCGTGTGAGACGCTAACGCAAACATATCAAATGTTTCAGAAATTGAATGAATTACGTTAGACTTGTCATAACACAGCTTTGTAATGGAGGGGTTCTATGGATAAACATTTATGCGTGTCGTTGGTGCCATTATTTAATCAGCTTGAACAACAAGATTTAGAGAAAATTAACGCATATGCTAAGGTTTCACATTTTCAAAAAGGCGATATTATTTTTCAACCGGGTGATGCCGAATTGTATATTGTTGCAAATGGTTATATGAAGGTCTATCAATTGTCGAATAACGGTAAGGAACAATTGTTACGTGTTGTAGAACCCGGTAGTTACGAAGGTGAAAGCCAATTGTTTGGCGTCACAAATGATACACTATTTGGCGAAGCACTTGGTAAGGTGGAAGTTTGTACTATTAGTCAACGAGATTTTAATCATATTTTGACGGAACATCCGCAACTTACTCGAAAATTGTTAGAAATTAATATGAAAAAAGTTCTTCAATTAGAACAACAAGCACAATTTCTGTCCATGGAAAAAGTAGAAGAACGGCTAGTTACGTATTTGTTAGATTTAAAAATTGCGGAAAATAGCTTAACAGTTACGTTACCAATGTCGATGAAAGATTTAGCGACTTTTTTAGGAACAACACCAGAAACGTTATCACGTAAATTAAAGTTTTTAGAAGCACAAGGTTTTATTGAAAGAAAAGGGCGAAAAATTAAAATTATAGATGCGTCAGCTTTAGCGAATATATAACGATTATTAAAGGTATCATAGCAGTGAATCATAAGTGCTGATCATGATGCCTTTTCGTTATGATAAAAGTAAAAAAGTTGACTTAAAGTTCACTTCAACTAGTAAACTAAGTTATATCAATTAGAAGGAGAAAATAAAATGAAAACAACTATTTTTTTATTCCACCCAGATATCAAAACATCACGTGTTAATCGCGCATTGGCGTCAGCAGCTGAAAAAGCTGGCATTGAAGTCCGAAATTTATACACCCTCTATCCAGATTGGAAAATTGATGTGACACAGGAACAAAATGTGCTTAAGGATGTTGATCGAATTGTATTTCAGTTTCCAATGTATTGGTATTCAACGCCTTCATTAATGAAAGAATGGTTAGACCAAGTTCTAGCGTATGGTTGGGCTTATGGATCGAACGGGAATGCGTTACAAGGTAAGAAAGTAATACTCGCCTTGTCACAAGGTGCAGCGGCTGAAGCTTATACAAAAGATGGGCGTTATGAAGTTACAACTGAAGAACTGTTAAAACCACTTGAGGCAATGAAATATCTGACAGGTCTTGAATTCGAGGAACCATTTGTTGTATCAGGTACGATGAACTTAACAGAAAGTGAATTGAAAAAAGCAGCGCATGATTATGTATCACGATTACAATAAAAATAACGGTAGATAGTCATACGGTTGTGATGAAAATTTTAACCGTTTAAGCGTTATTGTATAAATTAAAAAAACGACTACAGCATTCATAGCAAAACAATTATGAGTGGTTTGTAGTCGTTTTTTAGGCTGTTCAGCCATTTTATTGATTTTGAGGCAGGTGTATTTTTCAAAATCAAGGTCATAAATTGTCACAAACTGTATAAGTAGAGAAACACGTCAGTTCAATCCATAAAATCATGTTATAATGTAAGGCAGTAATTTGTCTTACAGAAAGGAAAGAATATGATGGCAACGATACAATGGTTCCCTGGACATATGGCAAAAGCCAGACGAGAAGTAACTGAACAACTAAAAAAGGTTGATGTTGTATTTGAACTTGTGGATGCACGTATTCCATACAGTTCACGTAATCCAATGATTGATGAAGTCATTCAACAAAAGCCACGTGTTGTAATTTTTAATAAAAAAGATATGGCGAACGATAAAGAAATGGCAAAATGGTATGCGTTTTTTAAAGAAAAAGGCGCGATTCCTGTGGCAGTAGATGCCAAGCACGGTAAAGGCTTAAAAAGTGTTGAAGCGGCTGCGATTGAAGTGACGAAAGAAAAGTTTGAACGTGAAAAGGCAAAAGGGCTTAAACCACGTGCAATTCGTGCGATGATTGTAGGTATTCCAAACGTTGGTAAATCAACGCTAATTAATAAGCTGGCGAACCGTTCTATTGCGCAAACAGGTAACAAGCCGGGTGTAACCAAACAACAACAGTGGATTAAGGTTGGTAAATCACTCCAATTACTTGATACACCGGGGATTTTATGGCCGAAGTTTGAAGATCAACAGGTCGGTATTAAGTTGAGCTTAACAGGCGCGATAAAAGATAGCATCGTGCATTTAGATGAAGTTGCAATTTATGGCTTAACATTCTTAATTGAACACGACTATGACAATCTCATTCGCCATTACAAAATTGATGTGCCACAAGATGCAGAAAACCTAGAATGGTTCGATGCGATTGGGCGTAAAAGAGGCTTATTACAGCGTGGAAATGAAGTCGATTATGAAGCGGTGATTGAGTTGATTATTAACGATATCCGTAATGCTAAAATCGGTGCGTATTGTTTCGATCTTTATGACGCGATGCAGGATGAACATGATGACAACGCATAAAAAGAAAACTATCCAACAGATTAAAGCGCTGCTTGCGGATGTTGAGACGCTTGAAGCACTCGAGCAACATCCTGATCGTATAGATACACGTAAAGGTGTGCAAGCTGCTTTTCACTCACGCCGTAAACAACTCGAGAAGCAAGCACAGTTGATAGAACAATATGTGGCAATGTCACGTTATGAAGATGAGATTCTTAATGCACACCCCGATGCGCTCATTTGTGGCATAGATGAAGTAGGGCGTGGACCATTAGCAGGACCCGTTGTAGCAAGTGCAGTTATACTAGAGTCGAACCATCAGCATATCGGCATTAATGATTCAAAGCAGTTAAATGCGGCGAAACGTGAAACGCTAAATCAATCACTTAAAGACAATGTCCTTGCGTGGGCGATTGGCGTTGCGACAGTTGAAGAAATTGACACGCTCAATATTTATGAAGCAACAAAGTTAGCAATGTATCGCGCGATTGAGAATTTATCAGTAACACCCACACATTATTTAATTGATGCGATGACACTTGAAAAGCTTGCAGAGCCTCAACAAAATATTATTAAAGGCGATGCGAATAGTGTATCTATTGCGGCCGCGAGTATTATTGCCAAAGTATATCGTGATGACTTAATGGCAGATTATGCTGAACAGTATCCGGGTTATGACTTTGAACATAATGCGGGTTACGGAACAGCGAAACATCTTTCAGGGCTGGCACAACAAGGTGTATGCCCAATTCATCGTTTGTCGTTTGAACCAATCAAGTCTCAATATCGTTCATAAAGCGAGATTTTTGAGTGAGGTTAAAAAGGTCAGAACGGCATAATGACAAGGGTTTTGGGGTATTTGTTAATGTAAAAGCTAAGTTAAATAGTTTTCAAAACAGCGTATTTATGTTTAACTAGAAATGTACATTCCAAAATAGAAAGGAATATTTTAATTTATGGATGAAACATTACAAAAGCTTTATTCAGTCTTAGTACACTTTGAAGAAAAAGAAGCTGAGATTACAGAAGATGAAGCAACTTTAGCGAAAATCAAACAAGAAATCGAACAAAACTTAAATGTATCAGTTGAAGAATTATCACAATTAGACTTAATTCGTGTGTTGAAAGACCATAATTTTGTGGTTGAGTCAGCAGAAGATGATCAAAAAATCGTCAGCGTACCAATGGATGATGACACACAAGTCACTTTCCAAACTGATAAATAATACACAAACGAAATAGGCAGCACATTTGTTATGGTTATCAATAACAGGTGTGTTGTCTTTTTTATTGGGCATAAATACTGATGGGCCAGGGAACTTAATAGAAACATTTATTTTTGAATGCGGTTTATCGGTTTCTCAGTGACTAAATTTACTATTTACCAGCCTTTGTCCCACTCCCAAACATCATGCTTTACAATACGCTATTTTTCCGAAAGTACATTCAAAATGAAAATCAATCCTATGAAAGTGGTGTCTATCGGTTTACAATAGCGCTTACATTTTTTATAATTGTAGTTGAACTTAACCTTAAGAAACAGGAGGATGGAGTATGAATATCCATGAGTATCAAGGAAAAGCAATCTTTCGCTCAATGGGCGTAGCAGTACCAGAGGGGCGTGTTGCTTTCTCGGCTGAAGAAGCTGTTGAAAAGGCGAAAGAATTAGACACAGATGTTTATGTTGTAAAAGCACAAATCCATGCAGGGGGACGCGGTAAAGCTGGCGGTGTAAAAATTGCGAAGTCTTTATCAGAAGTTGAAACTTATGCAAATGAATTGTTAGGCAAAGTATTAGTAACGCACCAAACAGGTCCTGAAGGTAAAGAAGTCAAACGTCTTTACATTGAAGAGGGCGCTGACATCAAGAAAGAATACTACATCGGTTTTGTTATTGATCGTGCAACTGACCGTGTGACGTTAATGGCGTCAGAAGAAGGGGGTACTGAGATTGAGGAAGTAGCGGCAACAAGCCCTGAAAAAATCTTCAAAGAAACAATCGATCCAGTAGTTGGTCTTGCACCATATCAAGCACGCCGAATTGCATTCAATATTAACATTCCTAAAGAATCAATTAACAAAGCAGTTAAGTTCTTAATGGCATTATACAATGTGTTTATGGAAAAAGACTGCTCTATCGTTGAGATTAACCCACTTGTATTAACAGGTGACGGTGATGTCTTAGCATTAGACTCTAAAATTAACTTTGATGACAACGCATTATTCCGTCATAAAGATATCCAAGAGTTATGTGATTTAGATGAAGAAGATCCAAAAGAAATCGAAGCATCTAAATATGACCTTTCTTACATCGCTTTAGATGGTAACATCGGTTGTATGGTTAATGGTGCAGGTCTTGCGATGGCAACGATGGATACAATCAACCACTTTAACGGTACGCCAGCAAACTTCCTTGATGTAGGGGGCGGCGCGACAAAAGAAAAAGTTACTGAAGCGTTCAAAATCATCTTAGGTGATGACAACGTAAAAGGTATTTTCGTTAACATCTTTGGTGGTATCATGCGTTGTGACGTAATTGCTGAAGGTATTGTTGCGGCAGTTAAGGAAGTAGACTTAACATTACCACTTGTTGTGCGTTTAGAAGGTACAAACGTTGCACAAGGTAAACAAATCTTAGAAGAATCTGGTTTAGCGATTGAGCCTGCTAGTACAATGGCTGAAGGTGCACAAAAAATTGTTAAACTCGTAAACGAAGCGTAGGAAAGGATGGGACAACTAAAATGAGTGTATTTGTTGATAAGAATACGAAAGTTATCGTACAAGGTATTACAGGGTCAACTGCCCTTTTCCATACAAAACAAATGTTAGAATATGGAACGCAAATCGTAGCGGGTGTAACTCCTGGTAAAGGCGGTCAAGTTGTTGAAGGGGTACCTGTATTCAATACGGTAGAAGAAGCGAAAAATGAAACAGGTGCAACAGTATCAGTTATTTACGTACCAGCACCATTTGCAGCAGATGCAATTTTAGAATGTGCAGATGCTGAACTTGACTTAGCAATTTGTATTACTGAGCATATTCCAGTTGTAGATATGGTTAAAGTGAAACGCTACTTAGAAGGCAAAAAGACACGTTTAATCGGACCAAACTGCCCAGGTGTTATCACTTCAGACGAAACTAAAATTGGTATCATGCCTGGTTACATCCACAAAAAAGGTCATGTAGGTGTTGTATCACGTTCTGGTACTTTAACTTACGAAGCAGTACATCAATTAACTGAAGAAGGTATCGGTCAATCAACAGCTGTAGGTATCGGTGGCGACCCAGTTAACGGTACAAACTTTATCGATGTATTAGAAGCATTTAATAATGATGAAGATACAAAAGCGGTTGTAATGATCGGTGAAATCGGTGGTACAGCTGAAGAAGAAGCGGCTGAATGGATTAAAGCGAACATGACGAAACCAGTTGTTGGCTTCATCGGTGGTCAAACAGCACCTCCAGGAAAACGTATGGGTCACGCTGGTGCCATCATCTCAGGCGGTAAAGGTACAGCTGCTGAGAAGATTAAAACTTTAAATAGCTGTGGTATCAAAACTGCAGCAACGCCTTCTGAAATTGGTGCGACATTAATTGAAGCAGCAAAAGAAGCAGGTATTTACGAATCACTTTTAACAGTTAAACAATAAGTGAATGTTATAAAATAGATATGTATGTTGGTAGGTAATATACGTATCTAAGGTGGGGCAAGGAACCTTTATAATGAAGGTTTCGGTCCCGCCATTTTTTGCTTTCTCTTTTTATAGACGTTATTGCTATCAATGGAGGTGTTTTTGATAACAATGATTTTAACGACCCGCCACTTGTTGCTACTCCTTGTTTATAGCGGATTTACGACCCGTCAAATTTACAACTATTTCCCTCATATTATGAACTATCAAGGCACAAAACAGGATCTTACAAAACAGCTCACTCAGGATTTATCACAATATAATGATGCACGCATACAAGCAAAGCTACAACGATTTATCAACTTGGACATTCGTATGATAGAACAGGCATTAACCAATGGGAAAATTGATGCCGTTAGTATTGACGACGCCCGCTATCCGCAGTTACTCAAGCATATTTATGATCCACCACTCATTCTTTTTTCTCGTGGCAATTTAGCCCTTTTACAACATAGTCGCACGTTAGCTATTGTTGGTTCACGTCAGCATACACACTATACGAATCAAGCGTTAAATGTGCTATTTCCTCATTTTGCCAAAGCGCGGTTAACAATCATTTCAGGATTAGCCAATGGTGCAGATGCCATTGCGCATGAACAAGCAATCCAATTTGGTTGTAATACGATTGCAGTCTTAGGTTTCGGCCATTTTCATCACTATCCCAAACAAACACAAAAGCTACGTCACCATATTGACACCCATTTTCTAAGTATTAGCGAATATCCTCCCTATACACGACCTGCCAAGTTTCGTTTTCCCGAGCGCAATCGCCTGATTAGTGGTCTTTCACAAGGTGTGCTCATTACAGAAGCGAAAGAACGTAGTGGTGCATTGATTACTGTTGATCAAGCACTCGACCAAAATCGCAATGTATATGTTTTGCCCGGTGATATGTTTAATCCTTATACAAAGGGGAACATGTTAAGGGTTCAAGAAGGGGCTGAAATCGTATTGACAGAAATGGATATTTTGAAAGATTATTGTCAATAATTCAGGAAATCCCATATGAAATAATGGTAAAAGATTGACAAATATAAATTTCAGCGTTTATCATTTAAATTTGTAATCAGAATTTGCAAGGGGGGACCTGCATTGGCAGAGAATCTTGTCATTGTTGAATCGCCTGCAAAAGCTAAAACAATCGAAAAATATTTAGGAAAAAAATATAAAGTTATTGCCTCAATGGGCCACGTGAGAGATTTACCACGTAGTCAGATGGGTGTAGATGTAGAAGATAATTATGAGCCTAAATATATTACAATTCGAGGTAAAGGCCCTGTCGTCAAAGAATTAAAAAGACATGCAAAAAAAGCAAAAAAAGTTTTTCTTGCAAGTGACCCTGACCGTGAAGGTGAAGCAATTGCATGGCATTTGGCAAACATACTAGAGCTAGAAGATAAAACAGATAATAGAGTGGTATTCAACGAAATTACAAAAGATGCAGTAAAGGCCAGCTTTAAAAACCCGCGCGGTATCGAAATGGAACTCGTCGATGCACAACAAGCACGTCGTATTTTAGATAGATTAGTAGGTTATAACATTTCGCCAGTATTATGGAAAAAAGTAAAAAAAGGTTTGTCGGCAGGACGTGTACAATCTGTAGCATTAAGATTAGTCATTGACCGAGAAAATGAAATCAGAAACTTCAAACCGGAAGAATATTGGACGATTGAAGGTGCATTCCGCTATCAAAAATCCAAGTTCACGGCAAAGTTTCTTCATTATAAAGGCAAGCCGTTTAAGTTAACGAATAAAGATGATGTGAAGTTGATTACGGATGCGCTAGATGGCGATCGTTTTGAAGTGACGAAGGTTAATAAGAAAGAACGTACACGTAAACCAGCCAATCCATTTACAACTTCAACATTACAACAAGAAGCTGCACGTAAGTTGAACTTCAAGGCGCGTAAAACGATGATGATTGCGCAACAGTTATACGAAGGTATCGACTTAAAACGTGGCGGCACAGTCGGTTTGATTACGTATATGAGAACAGACTCTACGCGTATTTCAAAGGACGCACAAGCTGAAGCAAAAGGGTATATTGAAAGCAATTACGGTAAAGAATACATTTCTAAGGCTGTCAACAAAGGTAAACAAGGCGATCAAGATGCGCATGAAGCGATTCGTCCAACAAGTACGTTGAGGACACCTGATGAAGTGAAAACATACTTAACGCGTGATCAATTCAGATTATACAAGCTTATTTGGGAACGTTTCGTGGCAAGTCAAATGGCACCAGCGATTCTTGATACAGTTGCGGTAGACTTGGAGCAAGGAGATATTAAGTTCCGTGCAAATGGTCAAACGATCAAGTTTAAAGGGTTTATGACGCTATACGTTGAAGCCAATGATGACGCGACAAAAGAAAAAGAGAATCGTTTGCCGAAACTTGAAGAAGGTAATGAAGTCATTGCGACGAATATTGATCCAGCGCAGCACTTTACACAACCACCACCACGCTACACTGAGGCGCGATTGGTTAAGACGTTAGAAGAGTTAAAAATCGGGCGACCTTCAACATATGCACCAACGATTGATACGATTCAAAAGCGTAATTACGTGAAGAGTGAGAGTAAGCGTTTTGTGCCGACTGAGTTAGGTGAGATTGTTCACGAGCAAGTGAAAGAGTATTTCCCAGAGATTATCGATGTTGACTTTACTGTAAACATGGAGACATTACTCGATAAAATTGCAGATGGTGATATTGGTTGGCGTAAAGTGGTTGGAGACTTCTACAACAGCTTTAAGCAGGATGTTGCGCGTGCAGAATCTGAGATGGAGAAAGTCGAAATCAAGGATGAGCCTGCGGGAGAAGATTGTGAGAAGTGTGGTCATCCAATGGTTATTAAAATGGGACGCTATGGCAAGTTTATGGCGTGTTCAAACTTCCCAGACTGTCGCAACACGAAAGCAATTGTGAAGCCGATTGGTGTGAAATGTCCAACTTGTAAAGAAGGCGACGTTGTTGAACGTAAGTCTAAGAAGAATCGCTTGTTCTACGGCTGTTCGAATTATCCAAGTTGTGACTTTGTGTCATGGGATAAACCGATTGGACGTGATTGTCCGAAATGTAATCACTATTTAGCAGAACATAAAAAAGGACGTACAACACAAGTTGTTTGTTCGAACTGTGACTATAAAGAAGAAGCTGTCAAATAACAGCGAGAAAAGGAGGTCGTAACATGACAACAGTGAATATTATTGGTGCAGGTTTGGCGGGATCAGAAGCTGCATATCAGCTTGCACAACGTGGCGTTAAAGTGAATTTATATGAAATGCGACCTGTCAAACAAACGCCGGCACACCATACGGATAAGTTTGCGGAATTGGTATGCTCTAACTCATTACGAGGAAACGCATTAACAAATGCAGTCGGTGTGTTGAAGGAAGAAATGCGACGTTTGGACTCGCTTATTATTGCGGCGGCGGATAAGGCACGTGTACCTGCAGGTGGTGCCTTAGCTGTTGACCGTCATGACTTTGCAGGTTATATTACGGATACTTTGAAAAATCATCCGAATGTAACAGTCAAAAATGAAGAAATTACGAAAATTCCTGAAGGTCCAACGATTATTGCGACAGGTCCATTAACAACTGAAGGCTTAGCTGAAGAGATTGTTGCTTTAACAGGTGCAGATCAACTGTATTTCTATGATGCGGCAGCACCGATTATTGAAAAAGAGTCTATCGATATGGATAAGGTATATCTGAAATCACGTTATGACAAAGGTGAAGCAGCATATCTTAACTGTCCGATGACAAAAGAAGAGTTTGAGCGTTTTTATGAAGCGACACTCGCAGCTGAAGTTGCACCGATGAAAGACTTTGAAAAGGAAAAATACTTTGAAGGTTGTATGCCGTTTGAAGTTATGGCAAGCCGTGGTCCGAAGACATTATTGTTTGGACCGATGAAGCCAGTAGGACTTGAAGATCCTAAAACAGGCAAACGTCCATATGCGGTTGTCCAGTTACGCCAAGATGACGCAGCTGGCACACTTTACAATATTGTAGGGTTCCAAACACGTTTGAAATGGGGCGCACAAAAAGAAGTATTAAGTTTGATTCCAGGTCTTGAAAATGTAGATATTGTTCGATATGGTGTGATGCATCGTAATACTTTCATCAATTCTCCAGGTGTTTTATCAGAAACATATGAGTTTAAAGCACGTCCAAATCTGTTCTTTGCAGGTCAAATGACGGGCGTTGAAGGTTATGTCGAAAGTGCAGCAAGTGGTATGATTGCAGGTATTAACTTAGCGCATCGTATGCTAGGTAAAGGCGACGTTATCTTCCCACGCGAAACAATGTTAGGTAGTATGGCATATTATATCTCTCACGCAGAGAATAATAAAAACTTCCAGCCAATGAATGCAAACTTTGGTCTTGTACCGTCATTGCCAGAGCGTGTCAAAGATAAAAAAGAACGCTATGAAGCACTTGCCAATCGTGCGTTGACATATCTTGATAGCTTTAAACAAACTTTGCAATAACTTACGAAAGTATTTGACAAAAGTAGTAAAATTTAGATAACTGTGAATATTTAACAGTTATTCTATGCAGGACCCCTTATCATTGTGCTACAATGCAAATGATGGAGGGGTTTTTACTTTGGAACAAATCCAACAACAATTTCTTAATATGCTCAAATATGAGCGCCTATTCTCAGAACACACACTGAAAGCATATCATGATGATATCGTTCAATTTAATCGCTTTTTGGTACAAGAGCAACTGACTTTACGGTCATTTAGTTATCAAGAGGCGAGAGGGTATTTACAAATGTTATACGACATGGGCTTGCAACGTACGACGGTTTCTCGTAAGATTTCAACGTTGCGTAGTTTCTATGCGTATTGGATGACGATAGAGGAGAATATCACGAATCCATTTGTACAGCTTGTTCACCCGAAAAAAGAGCGTTACTTACCATCATTTTTTTATGCTGAAGAAATGGATGCACTGTTTGATACAGTTATCCATGATCACACAAAAGGTTTAAGAGACCGCGTTATTCTGGAACTGCTGTATGCAACTGGAATACGTGTGTCGGAGCTTGTCGGACTGAAAAAGTCTGATGTTGATTTATCGATGTCCTTGCTCAAAGTCATGGGGAAAGGACAGAAAGAACGCATTGTGCCGTTTGGTGAGTTTTGTCGTCAAAGTATTATCGATTATTTGGAGTCATTTACGCCAATACAACGTGCGAAACACGACTACCTCATTGTGAATATGCAAGGCAAGCCGATTACAGAACGAGGTGTTCGCTATATCTTGAATGATATTGTAAAGCGAACGACAGGTGTTACAGCCATACATCCACATAAGTTGCGTCACACATTCGCGACACATCTGTTGGACGCGGGTGCGGACCTTCGAACTGTACAAAACTTGTTAGGTCATGTTAATTTATCGACAACTGGACGCTACACGCACGTGACGAATCAACAATTGCGCAATGTCTATTTACAAGCACATCCACGTGCACAAAAAGGAGAGTAAAGCATTTATGAGTTCATCAATTCATGCAACGACAATTTATGCAGTGCGACATAACGGTGAAGCCGCGATGGCAGGCGATGGCCAAGTGACATTAGGTCAACAAGTCATTATGAAACAAAATGCCAGAAAGGTTCGAAAGTTATATAATGGTAAAGTCATTGCCGGTTTTGCAGGAAGTGTTGCAGACGCTTTTACGTTATTTGAAAAGTTTGAAATGAAATTGCAACAGTATGGCGGTAAGCTGGAGAGAGCTGCTGTAGAACTTGCAAAAGAATGGCGTGGCGATAAGCAACTCCGCCAATTAGAAGCGATGCTAATTGTAATGGATGCAGAGCACATTTTAGTAGTGAGCGGTACGGGCGAAGTAATTGCACCAGATGACGACCTGATTGCGATTGGGTCAGGTGGTAATTTTGCCTTGAGTGCGGGTCGCGCATTAAAACGTCATGCAACGCATCTGAATGCACGAGAGATGGCTTATGAAAGCCTCAAAGTTGCTTCAGAGATATGCGTATTTACAAACGACCACATCATAGTGGAAGAATTATAATGGAGGTTTCGTACTTATGGATACGAATGCGATTAAGTTAACACCTAAAGATATCGTTTCCGAGCTAGATGCGTATATCGTCGGACAAGAAGAAGCAAAGAAAAAAGTAGCAATTGCATTGAGAAATCGTTATCGTCGTAGTTTGTTAGACGATGATGTTAAACAGGAAATTGCACCGAAGAATATTTTGATGATGGGGCCAACAGGTGTTGGGAAAACCGAGATTGCACGACGTATGGCAAAAATCGTCGGTGCGCCATTTGTCAAAGTGGAGGCAACAAAGTTTACAGAGGTTGGTTACGTAGGGCGAGATGTGGAAAGTATGGTACGTGACCTTGTTGATGTAGCGGTGCGCCTTGTGAAAGACCAAAAGAAAGCAGCTGTGCAAGAAGTTGCGAGTAATAAAGCCAACGATAAGCTTGTTAAATTACTTGTGCCGAGCATGAAGAAAAAAGCAGCTCAAAATACGAACAATCCACTTGAATCATTATTCGGTGGAGCGTTACCGAACTTTGGTCAGACTCAAGAAGAAGAGGAAGAACCGCCAACAGAAGAAATTAAAACAAAACGCTCTGAGATTAGAAAGCAATTGCTAGCAGGTATGTTGGAAGAAGAAAAAGTACGTGTTAAAGTGGAACAGGATCCAGGTGCGCTTGGTATGTTAGGCACGCAACAAAACGAGCAAATGCAAGAAATGATGAATCAATTGATGCCGAAGAAAAA
The DNA here is from genome assembly GCF_002902145.1 of Staphylococcus rostri. Lineage (GTDB taxonomy): Bacteria > Bacillota > Bacilli > Staphylococcales > Staphylococcaceae > Staphylococcus > Staphylococcus rostri. Next base: position 18,338 of record NZ_PPRF01000040.1, read on the forward strand.
AGTTGAAAAAGAAGTACCGGTCAAAACTGCACGCAAAATCTTAACGGATGAATTTGCAGATCAGATGATTGACCACGAGACAGCGAACCAAGAAGCACTTGATTTAGCCGAACAGATGGGAATAATCTTTATCGATGAAATTGATAAAGTGGCAACATCTAACGGGCACGGTGGGGGTCAAGATGTATCACGCCAAGGTGTTCAACGTGATATCTTGCCTATTCTTGAAGGTAGCGTTGTCAAAACAAAATATGGTACGGTTAGTACGGAACACATGCTATTTATTGGCGCGGGTGCATTCCACGTCTCTAAACCGAGCGACTTGATTCCAGAATTGCAAGGGCGTTTTCCAATCCGTGTAGAGCTACAAAGCTTAACGGTGGATGACTTTGTAAGAATACTGACTGAACCTAAACTTTCACTGATTAAGCAGTATGAGCTATTGCTTAAAACAGAAGAAGTGACTGTGAATTTCAGCGACGAAGCGATTCAACGCTTAGCTGAAATGGCGTATCACGTCAATCAAGAGACAGATAACATTGGCGCGCGACGCTTACACACAATTTTAGAGAAAATGTTAGAGGATTTATCCTATGAAGCGGCGAATATGCCACATGCACACGTTGATATTACCCCTCAATATGTGGATGATAAGTTAAAAACAATTTCAACAAATAAAGATCTTAGTGAATTTATATTATAAAAAGGAGTAGTGACATGAGCTTATTAACAAAGACAAGAGAACTTAGTAGCTTATTACAAAAACATAAAGGAATTTCGGTTAACTTTAAAGACGTTGCACAAACGATTAGTAAAGTAACAGTTACAAATGTATTTATCGTCTCGAGACGCGGTAAGATTTTAGGATCTTGCCTAAACGAATTATTGAAAAATGAACGTATTAATAAAATGCTAGATGATCATCATATTCCAGATGCGTATACTGAAAAATTAATGCACGTATATGAAACATCTTCAAATATTGATATTGAAGATCCACTTTCAGTATTCCCACTTGAAAGTAGAAATTTATTTGAAGATTCTAAAACGACAATCTTCCCAATTATTGGTGGTGGCGAACGTCTTGGTACATTAGTACTTGGTCGCCTATCAGATCCATTTGATGAAAATGACCTTGTATTAGGTGAATACGCAGCCACTGTTATCGGTATGGAAATTCTACGTGAGAAACATTCTGAAATTGAAGCACAAGCACGTGATAAAGCAGCAATTTCTATGGCAATCAACTCATTATCTTACTCAGAAAAAGAAGCCATCGATCATATCTTTGAAGAGTTAGGCGGTACAGAAGGATTATTAATCGCTTCTAAAGTCGCTGACCGTGTGGGTATTACACGTTCAGTTATCGTAAACGCATTGCGTAAGTTAGAAAGTGCGGGCGTTATTGAGTCACGTTCACTTGGTATGAAAGGAACATTTATCAAAGTGAAAAAACGCGCATTTTTAGACGAATTAGACCGCATGGAATAATCAACTTTACTGTTGCATATAAAAAGGCATTATGGTATATTTATATGCGGCTATTAAATGCCAAAACACACACGTTCAACAGGCATATAAATGGGTGCGATTCAAGTGATCGTTTTTATATGAGTTAACGTGGAGGAATATAACCAACAGGAGGAATTTTATTATGGCAGTTATTTCAATGAAACAATTGTTAGAAGCTGGTGTTCACTTCGGTCATCAAACACGCCGTTGGAACCCAAAAATGAAAAAGTACATCTTCACTGAGCGTAACGGTATTTACATTATCGACTTACAAAAAACAGTGAAAAAAGTTGAAGAAGCATACAACTTCATCAAACAAGTATCTGAAGATGGCGGTAAAGTCTTATTCGTAGGTACTAAAAAACAAGCACAAGAATCAGTTAAAGCTGAAGCAGAACGTGCTGGACAATTCTACGTTAACCAAAGATGGTTAGGTGGAATCTTAACAAACTTCAAAACAATTTCTAAACGTGTACACCGCATTTCAGAAATTGAAAAAATGGAAGAAGACGGTACTTTCGACGTACTTCCTAAAAAAGAAGTTGTTGAACTTAAAAAAGAATACGACCGTTTAATCAAATTCTTAGGCGGTATTCGTGATATGAAATCAATGCCTCAAGCATTATTCGTAGTTGACCCACGAAAAGAGCGTAATGCGATTGCAGAAGCACGTAAATTAAACATTCCAATCGTAGGTATCGTTGATACAAACTGTGATCCAGATGAAATCGACTATGTAATCCCAGCTAACGATGATGCGATTCGTGCGGTTAAGTTATTAACTGGTAAAATGGCAGACGCAGTCTTAGAAGGTCAACAAGGTGTATCTAATGATGAGGTAGCTGCTGAACAAAACATCGACTTAAACGAAGATGAAAAAGCAGAAACTGAAGCATCAGTTGAATCTAACTAAGTAGAATCTTAAAATGGGTGATAAGATATTGATGCTTATCTCCCTTTTTTTAAAATAATGAATGAATTGATATTGGAGGAATAGTGAATGGCAATTTCAGCTAAACTTGTAAAAGAATTACGTGAAAGAACAGGCGCTGGTATGATGGACTGTAAAAAAGCGCTTGAAGCAACTGAAGGTAACATCGACAAAGCGATCGACTACCTTCGTGAAAAAGGTATTGCTAAAGCAGCTAAAAAAGCAGACCGTATTGCTGCAGAAGGTATTACACATGTAGAAGTAAAAGGTAACGACGCTGTTATCGTTGAAATCAACTCAGAAACAGACTTCGTTGCACGTAACGAAGGTTTCCAAGAGCTTGTTAAAGACATCGCGAACCAAATTCTTGATACTAAAGTAGAAACTGTTGAAGCATTAAACGATACAACATTACCAAACGGTAAAAAAGTATCTGAACACATGACTGAAGCAATTTCAACAATCGGTGAAAAATTAAGCTTACGTCGTTTCGCAGTTAGAACTAAAACTGACAACGATGCATTTGGTGCATACTTACACATGGGTGGACGTATCGGTGTACTTTCAGTTGTTGAAGGTTCAACTGACGAAGAAGCTGCTAAAGACGTAGCAATGCACATCGCTGCAATCAACCCTAAATACGTTTCTTCTGACCAAGTAAGCGAAGAAGAAATCTCTCACGAAAGAGAAGTATTAAAACAACAAGCATTAAACGAAGGTAAACCTGAAAACATCGTTGAAAAAATGGTTGAAGGTCGTTTACGCAAATACTTACAAGAAATTTGTGCAGTTAACCAAGACTTCGTTAAAGATCCAGACCAAACTGTTGAACAGTTCCTTAAAGCTAAAGGCGGTAAATTAGTTGACTTCGTACGCTATGAAGTGGGCGAAGGTATGGAAAAACGTGAAGAAAACTTTGCGGATGAAGTAAAAGGACAAATGAAATAATCAACACGGTTTTGTATAAGAAAGAAGACACCTGTTGTGTCCTCCTTTGCATGACTTCAATGCATTGATGTTGAAGCCGTGTGTAAGGAAGATACCTATTGTGTCTTCTTTACTTGTATTGTTCCATATAATACGAATAGAGAGGTTAATAGATAATGACTGAAACTTCAAAATATAAGCGAGTCGTTTTGAAACTTAGTGGAGAAGCATTGGCAGGAGAAAAAGGATTTGGTATCAATCCAATTATTATTAAAAGTATTGCGCAACAAGTCGCAGAAGTAGCGAAAATGGATACAGAAGTTGCTGTTATCGTTGGTGGCGGTAACATCTGGCGTGGTAAAACAGGTAGTGACCTCGGCATGGACCGCGGAACTGCTGACTATATGGGAATGCTTGCAACAGTAATGAACGCTTTAGCATTACAAGATAGTCTTGAACAGCTTGACTGTGATACACGTGTACTAACTTCAATTGAGATGAAACAAGTGGCAGAGCCATACATTCGTCGTCGTGCCATTCGTCATTTAGAGAAAAAACGTGTTGTTATTTTTGCAGCAGGTATCGGTAACCCTTACTTCTCAACTGATACGACAGCAGCATTACGTGCCGCTGAAGTAGAAGCGGAAGTAATCTTAATGGGTAAAAACAATGTGGATGGCGTATACTCAGCAGATCCAAAAGTTGACCCAACCGCACAAAAATATGAGCGCTTAACTTATATCCAACTTTTACAAGAAGGATTACAAGTAATGGACTCAACAGCCTCTTCATTCTGTATGGACAACGATATTCCTTTAAAAGTGTTCTCAATCATGGAAGAAGGAAATATCAAACGTGCTGTATTAGGTGAAGATATCGGAACAATTATCACAAAATAATATAGAGGTGACTTTGACAATGAATGCAATTATTAAAGATGCAAAAGCGCGCATGAAAAAATCTGCTGAAAATTTATCACGTGAATTGGCACAAATTAACGCAGGTCGTGCGAACTCAAACTTATTAGCTGGTGTCAATGCGGACTACTACGGTGCCCCAACACCTGTTCAACAATTAGCAAGTATCAATGTGCCAGAAGCGCGTTTACTTGTAATCTCACCATATGATAAAACATCATTGAAAGAGATCGAACGTGCGATTATCGCTGCTAACTTAGGTGTTAACCCAACAAGTGATGGTGAAGTAATCCGTATTACTGTACCAGCATTAACTGAAGAGCGTCGTAAAGAACTTGTTAAAGAAGTGAAGAAAACAGGTGAAAACGCGAAAGTATCTGTTCGCAACATTCGTCGTGATGCTAACGATTCATTGAAGAAACAAGAGAAAAACGGTGAAATCTCAGAAGACGAATTACGTTCATCTTCAGACGAGGTTCAAGACGTTACAAACGATGCAATTAAAGAAATCGATCAACTCGTTGCAGATAAAGAAAAAGATATTATGTCTGTTTAATGCGTGTGTGTCGTTTGATACATGCGATGTCATTAACCGTTCTGAATATTTGTGTAGTGCGTCATAGCGTAGGTTGGAATGCTGTTTAATGGCTTCTCAGCCTTTGACAAACTACAATATAACGAAGAAACGAAACTGTACCGAATCAGACTTTGGTACAGTTTTTTCTATGTTTATTTTATGCGCTGTTCGAGTGTGATAAAATGATAGATGAATGTTTGTTAGTAAGATGATAATATTTAAGAGACACTACAGGCTCGGAGGAACACGCATGTTTAAGATATTCAAAAAAAACAACGATAGACAAGCGCGTCTTGATACATTAGACTTGCATCATATACCAGAACATATTGCGATTATTATGGATGGTAATGGACGCTGGGCGAAACAGCGCAAGATGCCGCGAATTAAAGGGCATTATCAAGGTATGGAGACGATTAAAACGATTACACGTGCAGCAAGTGATTTGAACGTTAAGTATTTGACGCTGTATGCTTTCTCAACTGAAAACTGGTCACGTCCACAAGAAGAGATTAATTATATCATGGGCTTGCCGGTTAATTTCTTGAATACGTTCTTGCCGGAATTAATTGAGAAGAACGTTCGAGTGGAAACAATCGGCTTTATTGACGAATTGCCAACGAAAACGATTCAAGCAATTGAAGAGGCAAAGTTAAAGACAGCTGACAATACTGGATTAACACTTATCTTTGCGATTAACTATGGTGGTAGAGCGGAGATTATGCATGGAATTCAAAATGTCATTAAAAATTATAAGCATGCTTCGGATAGTGATATTGAGCAGCTGACTGAGAAGGACTTTTCTAAGTATTTAATGACAGGCGCGTTTCCTGATCCAGATTTACTCATCCGTACGTCTGGTGAGCAACGCATTAGTAACTTTTTGATTTGGCAACTGTCGTACAGTGAATTTATTTTCAATGAGAAGATGTGGCCAGACTTTAACGATGAAGATTTAAAAGCATGTATAAAAACGTATCAATCACGCCAAAGACGTTTTGGAGGATTGTAGATAGGAGCAGTGAGATGAAGGTCAGAACGATTACAACGATAATTGCACTTATTGTGTTTTTACCCATTCTGTTAGTGGGTGGTGCGACATGGATGTATTTCACATTCGCACTTGCATTAATCGCCTTAAAGGAATTATTAAATATGAATCGCATTCGCTTTCTGTCAATTCCTGGATTGATTAGCGCAATCGGTTTGGTCATTATTATGTTACCGGAAGAATTTGGACAATGGGTGCCTATATTACAACAAAAAGGGCTCATTATTTTAAGTTTTCTTATTCTAAGTTATACGGTAATGTCGAAAAACCGTTTTAGTTTCATGGATTCAGCATTTTGCTTAATGTCCGTAGCATACGTCGGCATTGGCTTTATGTATTTTTACGAAACACGTGAAGCAGGGTTACAGTTCATTCTATTCGGTCTGTTAATCGTGTGGTTGACAGATACAGGCGCATACATATTCGGTCGCTCATTTGGTAAACACAAGTTATGGCCAGTCATTAGCCCGAACAAGACGATAGAAGGTTTTATCGGGGGCTTATTATGCAGCTTACTTGTACCATTGTCATTCATGTTCTTTATGCCGTTTCATTATAATATGATTTGGATACTTGTTTTGACGGTCGTATTGAGTGCATTTGGCCAACTTGGTGACTTAGTAGAGTCTGGCTTTAAACGCCATTTCGGTGTTAAAGACTCAGGGCGTTTGTTACCTGGGCACGGCGGTATTTTGGACCGCTTCGATAGTTTTATGTTCGTCTTACCATTAATGAATATTTTCTTAATTCAAATGTAAAGTGAAGTGAGCAAGTAATGAAAAATATAGCAATCTTAGGCGCTTCAGGTTCTATCGGTCAACAAGCCATTGACGTGATCGAACGTCATCCAGAGCATTTTAATTTAGTTGGACTATCAGTAGGTAAGCGCGTAGATGAAGCAATAGATATCGTGTCACGACTTAATCCGGATATTGTATCCGTGCAATATGAGGCTGACATGGCACGTTTTGCAGAATTTGATGTTGAAGTAGTGTGTGGTGCAGAAGGTTTAAAAGCAGTTGCAACAGCGTCACACAATGATCTTGTATTGAACGCATTAGTAGGTAGTGTAGGCTTACCACCGACCATTGCGGCAATTGAACAAGGCATTGACATTGCGCTGGCTAACAAAGAGACGCTTGTCGTTGCAGGCGAACTGGTTATGGCACATGCGAAAAAACACGGTGTCAACATTTTACCAGTAGACTCAGAACACGCTGCGATTTTCCAATGTTTGAATGGGGAAGATCACCGTCAAATTAAAAAAATTACGATTACAGCAAGTGGGGGTTCATTTAGAGACTTGTCACGTGACCAATTGGAATCGGTGACGGTAGAAGACGCTTTGAATCATCCGAACTGGTCGATGGGGCAAAAGATTACAATTGATTCCGCAACGATGATGAATAAAGGCTTTGAAGTGATTGAAGCAAAATGGTTGTTCGATTTAGATATTGAACAAATTGAAACAATCCTACATAAGGAAAGCATTATTCACTCGATGGTTGAATTTGTCGATACGAGTGTGATGGCACAGTTAGGTACGCCGGATATGCGTATGCCGATACAATATGCATTTACATATCCAAATCGTATTGAGCACGATGCACCGTCACTCAACCTTGCTGAAGTTGCACAGCTGAATTTTAAAGCGATGGACCTTGATCGATACAGATGTTTAAAATATGCCTATGATGCATTGAAAATAGGCGGCACCATGCCTGTTGTATTAAATGCTGTTAACGAGGTTGCAGTTGCTAAGTTTTTAAATCGTGAAATTGGCTTTTTAGATATCGAGCGCTTAATTGAGCGTGAAATGAAGGCACACCAAGTGATTGAACATCCGACACTTGAACAAATTTTAGCCGTTGATAAACAGTATAAATCTAAGGAATATGAGGTGTAGCGCTCTGTGTTTGTAACCATAATTGCATTTATTATTGTTTTTGGTTTACTCGTTTCTGTGCATGAATATGGGCATATGTTTTTTGCGAAACGCGCAGGTATTATGTGTCCAGAGTTTGCCATTGGTATGGGACCTAAAATTTTAAGTTTCCGTAAAAATGAAACGCTGTATACCATTCGCTTGTTGCCAGTAGGTGGGTACGTTCGTATGGCTGGAGATGGCTTGGAAGAATCTCCCGTTCAACCAGGGATGCACATCCGCATTAAGTTAAATGAGCAAGAAGAAATTACGCATGTGATTTTAGATGATCAACATAAATTCCAACAAATTGAAGCATTAGAAGTGAAGCAAGTGGACTTAGAGGAAGGCATGTATATCGAAGGCGTTGCTGCATACGATGATGCACGTCACCGCTATCCAGTTGCGCGCAAAGCATTTTTTGTTGAAAATGGTAGCTTAATTCAAATTGCGCCACATGATCGTCAATTTACACATAAGAAACCATTTCAAAAGTTTTTAACATTGTTTGCAGGGCCACTATTTAACTTTATTTTAGCGTTTGTGTTGTTGCTTGGTTTAGCCTATTATCAAGGTGCACCTACGCCAACAATTGATCAAGTTGGTAAAGGTATGGCGGCTGAACAGATCGGTCTAAAAAAAGGTGACACGATTACTGAAATTAATGGCGATAAAATCAATCGTTTTAGTGATGTGAAACGTGCGTTACGTGAAACAGGCGGTAAAGAAACCGAGATTAAAGTCTCACGTGACGGTAAAACAATCACGAAAACATTTACGCCTAAAAAAAATGAAGTGAAAGTGACTAAAAATCAAAAACAAACAGATTACCAACTCGGCTTTTTACCTAAGAGAGAGCGCTCATTAGTTGAGCCACTTGTTTTTGCTGGGGAAGAAACCCTCCGTTTTGGTAAAACCATCTTTGTTGCCGTATCGGCTATGATAGGTAGCATATTTACTGGAGACTTCAGTTTTGATATGTTGAACGGGCCTGTAGGTATTTATAAAAACGTTGATACAGTCGTAAAAACTGGTATTATTAATTTAATTGTCTGGACGGCAGCCTTAAGTGTTAACTTAGGAATTATGAACTTATTGCCAATTCCAGCATTAGATGGTGGACGTATATTATTTGTTATTTACGAAGCAATCTTTAAAAAGCCAGCTAATAAAAAGGCTGAAACAATCATTATTGCAGCGGGTGCTGTATTTGTCATGGTCGTGATGGTATTAGTCACATGGAATGACATTCAAAGGTATTTTTTATAACGAGATAACAAGGAGGCACAAATAAAGATGAAGCAATCGAAAGTCTTTATACCGACATTACGTGAAGTTCCTGCAGAAGCTGAAGCGTTAAGTCATCAATTATTATTAAAAGCAGGACTGATTAAACAAAATACAGCAGGGGTATACAGCTATTTACCACTTGCAACACGCGTGATACAAAAAATTTCAGAGGTTATTCGTGAAGAGATGGAACGCATTGATGCAGTAGAAGTGTTAATGCCTGTATTACAACACGCAGAATTATGGCAAGAGTCAGGACGTTGGGAAGCGTATGGTGCAGAGTTAATGCGTCTACGCGACCGCAACCAACGTGAATTTGCGCTTGGCCCAACACACGAAGAAGTTGTTACTTCATTGATTCGTGACGAGTTACGTTCATACAAACAATTACCATTAACATTGTTCCAAATTCAAACAAAGTTCCGCGATGAGAAACGCCCTCGCTTCGGCTTGCTTCGTGGCCGTGAATTTATTATGAAAGATGCGTACTCATTCCATGCTGATGAGGAATCATTAATGAAGACGTACCAAGATATGTACGATGCTTACAAACGTATCTTTAAACGTGTAGGCTTGAATGTACGTCCGGTTGTTGCGGATTCAGGTGCAATCGGTGGGAACTATACACATGAATTCCATGCGCTAAGTGCCATCGGGGAAGATACTATCGTGTATAGCGACAACAGTGACTATGCGGCGAATATTGAAAAAGCAGAAGTTGTATACGTACCATCTGATGCGGCTAAAGAAGCGCCACAAGCATTGGAAAAAATCGCGACACCAAACGTGAAGTCTGCGAAAGAATTAGCTGAACTATTAGGCAAGCCACTTGAACAAACAACGAAATCAATGGTGTTCAAAGTAGACGACGCATTTGTCATGGTCTTAGTACGCGGTCATCACGAAATTAATGACGTGAAGTTAAAAGATTATTTCAACACGGACAATATCACAATGGCGACGGAAGATGAAATCCGTAACTTATTAGGTGCAGCGCCTGGTTCTTTAGGTCCTGTAACAGACAGCGAGATTAAAGTATATGCGGATAATTCTGTACAAGATTTAGTGAATATCCCAGTCGGTGCGAACGAAGACGGTTTCCACTATGTCAATGCAGTTGTTGGTCGTGACTTTGAAGTCGACGGCTATGGTGACTTCCGTTTCATTTTAGAAGGCGAGCCACTTGCTGACGGTTCAGGTAATGCGAAGTTTGCTGAAGGTATCGAAGTAGGTCAAGTATTCGTACTTGGTGAAAAGTATTCGAAATCTATGAATGCAACAATTTTGAACAATCAAGGTCGCGAACAACACTTAACAATGGGTTGTTACGGTATCGGTGTATCAAGAACGTTGAGCGCAATTATCGAACAACATCATGACGATAACGGTATTATTTGGCCAAAATCCGTAACGCCATATGATTTACATTTAATTACGGTTAATCCGAAAAAAGAAGCACAGTTTGAATTGGCTGAGAAGTTATATGCGACACTTCAAGAAAAATACGATGTGTTATATGATGATCGTCAAGAACGTGCTGGTGTTAAGTTCAATGATGCTGACTTAATCGGTCTGCCAATTCGCATTGTTGTAGGTAAAAATGCTGAAGGCGGTATTGTGGAAGTGAAACGCCGTGATACAGGTGACAGTGAAGAAGTTGCAGTGGATGCATTAGTAGATTATATTGAAGGACTTTATGAGCAAGTCTAAGATATCTAGTGACTTCCTTTGCTATAATAGAATATAATTGTAGAGATAAAATGTGAGTGATGTTGGGGTATCGTTTATCGGTTCTCCAGTGCTTAAATTGATTGTGTCCCAACTCCAAGACATTTGATTCTCTCATCATCCTTACGGGGGTGGGGCAACGAATTCTTTGTTAAATTTAAGATTCTGTCCCACTCCTATTCATATTCTATACATAACGAAATTAGATTTTATTTGATCGATAAGGTGGATTAAAAAATGGACCTACAGAATCAAGAAAAGTTCAAAATTCTGCTCAAGCAATTGAATATGTTAGATCATTTTGATACGGAAATGATAGAAAATAGTGCGTTAAATCGTGTCGATGTATCTGAGAAAACGCGTGAATGGACATTTCATATTACGTTACCGCATGTGATGTCTTACGAAGATTATGCGGTTTTTACGCATGCAATGAAGGAGACGTTCAAGGATATTGCACAGGTCAACTGGCAAATTCGTGTGCAGTCGACAGCAAATCAAGATGAGCATTTGTTAAAATACTTTGCTGATTGTATTGATCAGACGGCGCTATCTCCTAAAGTGAAAGGCCAATTGCGTCAGAAGCGTATTATTGTCTCAGGGGATGTTGTCAAAGTACTCGTCCAAAATGATATTGAACGTGATCACTTTGATAAAGTATGTAATGGTAGCTTAGTTAAAGCGTTGAAACAATGCGGTTTTGATGTTGATAAAGTCGTATTTGAAACGGATATGACAGGTCAAGATGACGATCTTGCCTCATTAGAAGCGCACATCCAACAAGAAGATGAACAAAGTGCAAGAGAAGCAACAGAGAAAATTGAAAAAATGAAAGAACAACGTGCGCAACAAGAAGAAAGTGGCGTAACGGTAGATAAATGTCAAATTGGTAAACCGATTCAAGTTGAAAATATCCGCCCAATTTCCGACATTATTGAAGAAGAATTCAAAGTTGCAATTGAAGGGGTTATTTTTGACATCAATTTGAAAGAGCTGAAGAGTGGTCGTCACATTGTCGAGCTGAAAGTAACGGACTATACAGACTCACTTGTGTTAAAAATGTTTACGCGTAAAAATAAAGACGATTTGGAACATTTTAAAGCATTGTCAGAAGGTAAATGGGTTCGCGCACAAGGACGTATTGAAGAAGATATGTACATCCGTGATCTTGTGATGATGATGTCAGATATTGAAGAAGTGAAACATACAGAAAAACAAGATAAAGCGGAAGAAAAACGTGTGGAATTCCATTTGCACACAGCGATGAGTCAAATGGACGGTGTGTCTAATATTGGTGATTACGTGGCACAAGCGGCGAAGTGGGGACATGACGCGATTGCTGTAACGGATCACAACGTTGTACAAGCATATCCAGATGCTTATGCGGCGGCTAAGAAACATGGTATTAAGATGATTTACGGTATGGAAGGGATGCTCGTGGATGACGGCGTACCAATTGCGTATAAGCCGACAGATATCGCTTTAGAATCTGCGACGTATGTGGTATTTGACGTCGAAACAACAGGGCTCTCTAACCAATATGACAAAATCATTGAGCTTGCGGCTGTCAAAGTGAAGGACGGCGAAATTATTGATAAGTTTGAACGATTCAGTAACCCGCACGAGAAGTTATCTGAGACCATTAAAAACTTAACGCATATCAATGACGATATGTTACGTGACGCGCCTGAAATTGAAGAAGTGCTGACAGAATTTAAAGATTGGGTGGGCGATGCGATATTTGTTGCCCACAATGCATCATTCGATATGGGCTTTATCGATACAGGGTATGAACGCCTCGGCTTCGGTCCGTCAACGAATGGTGTGATTGATACGCTTGAATTGTCGCGTACGATTAACACGAGTTACGGTAAGCATGGTTTGAATTTCTTAGCGAAGAAGTATGGTGTTGAACTTACACAACACCATAGAGCGATTTATGATACAGAAGCGACGGCGTATATTTTTGTGAAGATGTTAGCGCAATTGAAAGAGCTGAATGTTCACAATCACAAAGACATCAACCAACAGTTATCTAATGAAGATGCGTACAAACGTGCACGTCCTCAACACGTGACGTTAATTGTACAGAACCAAGTAGGATTGAAAAATCTATTTAAGATTGTTAGTCAATCACTCGTGAAATATTTCTACCGTACACCGCGTATTCCACGTTCGGTATTAGATGAACACCGCGAAGGATTACTGGTCGGAACGGCGTGTGACGAAGGTGAAGTGTTTACAGCGGTCATGCAGCGTGATCAGTCTGAAGTAGAACGTATCGCGAAGTATTATGACTATATTGAAGTGCAACCACCGGCATTGTACCAAGACTTACTAGACAGAGAATTGATTCGCGACAATGAAACACTTGTGGAGATATATGAACGTATTTTAGCAGTCGGTAAAACGAACAACATACCTGTGATTGCGACCGGGAATGTGCACTACTTACATGAACATGATGGCATTGCACGTAAAATATTAATTGCGTCACAACCGGGAAATCCACTGAATCGTACAACGTTACCGGAAGCACATTTCCGTACAACGGATGAGATGCTCGCAGATTTTCACTTTTTAGGCGAAGAACGTGCGAAAGAACTTGTCGTGACGAATACACGTGCATTGGCGGAACGCATTGAAGAAGTGGTGCCGATTAAGGATAAGTTGTATACACCGAATATGGAAGGTGCTAACGAAGAAATTCGAGAAATGAGCTATAACAATGCGAAAAAATTGTATGGTGATGACTTGCCACAAATCGTTATCGATCGTCTGGAAAAAGAACTAGACAGTATTATCGGTAACGGATTCGCCGTTATCTATCTGATTTCACAGCGACTCGTGAAGAAATCGTTAGAAGACGGCTATCTCGTAGGGTCACGTGGTTCGGTTGGTTCGAGCTTCGTAGCAACAATGACGGAAATCACAGAAGTTAACTCGTTACCACCACACTACATTTGTCCAAAATGTAAGAAAAGCGAATTCTTTAACGATGGGTCTGTCGGTTCAGGATTCGACTTGCCAGACAAGACATGTGAATGTGGTACGCCGTTAATTAAGGAAGGACAAGATATTCCGTTCGAAACGTTCTTAGGATTTAAAGGGGATAAAGTACCCGATATCGACTTAAACTTCAGTGGGGAATATCAACCACATGCACATAACTACACGAAAGTACTATTCGGTGAAGATTACGTCTTTCGTGCAGGAACGATTGGTACGGTTGCCGAGAAAACAGCGTTTGGATTTGTTAAAGGCTATCTCAACGACCAAGGCATTCACAAGCGAGGCGCTGAAGTCGACCGTCTTGTGAAAGGCTGTACGGGTGTCAAACGTACAACAGGTCAGCACCCGGGTGGTATCATCGTTGTGCCAGACTACATGGATATTTACGATTTCACACCAATTCAATATCCAGCCGACGCGCAAAACTCTGCATGGATGACGACACACTTCGACTTCCATTCGATTCACGACAACGTGTTGAAGCTCGATATTCTCGGACACGATGATCCAACCATGATTCGTATGCTTCAAGACTTATCTGGCATCGATCCGAAAACTATTCCAGTCGATGACAAAGAAACAATGGGCATCTTCAGTTCACCTGAAACCTTAGGCGTGACAGAAGATGAGATTCTCGCAAAAACCGGAACATTCGGTGTCCCAGAGTTCGGTACTGGTTTCGTACGTCAAATGCTTGAAGACACGAAACCGACGACATTCTCTGAGCTCGTTCAAATCTCAGGTCTGTCACACGGTACGGACGTATGGTTAGGCAATGCGCAAGACTTAGTACGTAGCGGCACATGTACGCTATCAAGCTGTATCGGTTGTCGTGACGATATCATGGTTTATCTGATGTATGCCGGTCTCGAGCCATCACTCGCCTTCAAAATTATGGAGTCCGTACGTAAAGGGAAGGGCTTAACCGAAGACTTTGAACAAGCCATGCGTGATAACGAAGTCCCAGAATGGTATTTGGATTCATGTAAAAAAATCAAATACATGTTCCCGAAAGCCCATGCCGCAGCCTACGTATTAATGGCAGTGAGAATTGCATATTTCAAAGTGCATCATCCACTCTATTATTATGCAAGCTACTTTACTGTGCGTGCGTCAGACTTTGACTTATTAACGATGATTAAAGATAAAGACAGCATCCGTAACACGGTAAAAGATATGTACAGCCGTTATATGGACTTAGGTAAAAAAGAAAAAGACGTATTAACCGTTTTAGAAATTATGAACGAAATGGCACATCGTGGTTATAGAATGCAACCTGTGAACCTTGAGAAGAGCCAAGCCTTTGAATTTATTATTGAAGGCGATACCTTAATCCCACCATTTATAGCAGTACCGGGACTAGGTGAGAACGTAGCAAAACGTATTGTTGAAGCACGTGAAGAAGGCCCATTCTTATCAAAAGAAGACCTCAACAAAAAAGCAGGTGTATCTGCTAAAATCATTGAGTATCTTGATGAATTAGGTTCATTACCGAATATGCCCGACAAAGCCCAACTCTCAATTTTTGACATGTAGATTCGCATTTGTCGTCACGAGGGTTATGTGATATAATAATGTTGCTTATAAAAAATGGACTCAAGCAGAAAGAGTGGGTGTTACCCGCTCTTTTCTGTTTGTATGTCACTGATAGGGGGCACGTATGAGTAAAATTACAGAACAAGTAGAAGCGTTAATCCAACCTGTCCTTGACGATTTAGGGTATGAATTGGTAGATGTTGAATTTACAAAAGAAGGACGCGATCATTATTTGCGTATTTCAATTGATAAACCGGGTGGCGTTGATCTCAACGATTGTACGCGTGCATCTGAATACATTAGCGAAGTGATGGACGAACACGATCCAATCACGCAAGCTTATTATTTAGATGTTGCATCTCCAGGGGCAGAACGACCTATCAAGAAAGAGGAAGATTATCAAAAAGCAATTGGACAACCCGTTTTCGTATCGTTATATGCACCAATTGAAGGTGACAAAGAATGGTTAGGTACACTATCTGCCGTAACGGATGAGACAATTGATATGTCAGTGAAGATTAAAGCGAGAACAAAAGTCATCACAATACCGCGCGATAAAATTGCGAAAGCACGTCATGCGGTCATGCTTTAATGTATGTAAGGAGGAAGATTCGTGAAAAGTAATGAATTATTATTAGCGACTGAGTATTTAGAAAAAGAAAAAAGAATTCCAAGAGAAGTGTTAGTGGATGCCATTGAAGCAGCATTAATCACAGCCTATAAAAAGAACTATGAAAGCGCGCGTAACGTCCGCGTTGAATTGAACTTAGACAGCGGTACATTCCACGTTATTGCACGTAAAGAAGTTGTTGAAGAAGTTTTTGACGACCGTGAAGAGATTGATCTTTCAACAGCATTGGTGAAAAACCCAGCGTATGAAATTGGCGATATTTATGAAGAAGACGTGACACCAAAAGATTTCGGTCGTGTGGGTGCACAAGCAGCGAAACAAGCAGTTATGCAACGTTTGAGAGACGCTGAGCGCGAGATTTTATATGAGGAGTTCATCGACAAAGAAGATGACATTGTAACAGGTGTTATTGACCGTGTAGATCACCGTTATGTTTACGTAAACCTTGGTAGAACTGAAGCTGTTTTATCAGAAGCAGAACGTAGCCCGAACGAAACATACTTACCTAACGAACGCATTAAAGTGTATGTGAATAAAGTGGAACAAACGACAAAAGGCCCACAAATCTTCGTATCACGTAGTCATCCAGGTTTGTTGAAACGCTTGTTTGAACAAGAAGTACCAGAGATCTTTGAAGGTACAGTTGAAGTGAAATCAGTTGCGCGTGAAGCGGGAGATCGCTCAAAAATCAGTGTTTATGCGGAAAATGGCGACATTGATGCAGTCGGCGCATGTGTCGGTGCAAAAGGTGCACGTGTTGAAGCAGTTGTTGAAGAATTAGGTGGCGAAAAAATTGACATCGTACAATGGGATGCAGATCCGAAAGTATTTGTACGCAATGCATTGAGCCCATCACAAGTTGTTGACGTTATCGTTGACGAAGAAAATCAATCAACAACAGTTATCGTACCAGACTATCAATTGTCACTTGCGATTGGTAAACGTGGTCAAAACGCCCGTCTTGCTGCGAAATTAACAGGTTGGAAAATCGACATTAAGTCTGAGTCAGATGCCAAAGCATTAGGTCTAGACCAACCACAACCCGTTGTTGCAGAAGCGGATGACGAAGAAGTAGCTGTTGTCGATGAAGAAGCACTCGTAGATGACGTGAATGAAGACGTGGTTGTGCTTGAGGATGAAATAGAAGAAAAATAGGGGGGATTTTCATGAAAAAACGTAAAATTCCTATGCGAAAATGTATTTTGTCCAACGAGATGAAACCGAAGAAAGAAATGATTCGTGTTGTACAAAATAAAGAAGGCGACATTGCTGCGGATGCGACAGGTAAAATGCAAGGGCGTGGCGCGTATGTCAGTAAAGACGTTGCGTTAGTAGAACAAGCACAGCAAGCGCAAAAACTGGAGAGCTTTTTTAAAGCACCTCAAGAAACGTTAGAACCTGTGTATAAAGAGATTATTCGATTAATTTATCGGGAAGAGATACCTACGAAATGAACCAACAATTTTTGAATTTTTTAGGACTCGCCATGCGTGCGGGCAAGGTTAAAACTGGAGAATCTGTGCTAATAGCAGAATTGAAAAAACATCGATTGAAGCTTGTGTTAATTGCAGATGATGCATCAGACAACACGAAGAAAACATTAATTAACAAATGTACAACCTACAAGACACCTTATCGAGTGGTAAGCAATCGTTATGAACTCGGTGTGGCGATTGGCAAAGAGGCGCGTGTGAATATCGGTATAACAGATAATGGCTTTGCGAAGAAGCTGATAACAATGATCGATGAAGATAAGTAAGGAGTGGTTGAATGAGTAAACAAAGAATTTATGAATATGCAAAATCATTAAACATCAAAAGTAAAGATGCCATTGATGAACTAAAGAAAAATGGTGTTGAAGTATCAAACCACATGCAGACGTTAGAAGCGGATCATGTCAAAATTTTAGATAAGGTGTTTAATAAAAAAGCTGCAAATGACAAAAAAGCAGATGCACCTAAGAAAGATAACAAACAAGCAAAAGGTACCAACCAACAAGGTAAAGGCAAGCAACAACCTAAAAACAATAAAGGCAATAATCAGCCAAACAACAAGAAAAACAAACGCAATAACAAAAATAATAACAATAAAAAACAACAGCAGCAGCAACAACCAAAACCAGCAGAACCTAAAGAAATGCCATCAAAGATTACTTACACTGAAGGTATTACAGTAGGTGAACTTGCAGGAAAATTAGGTGTAGATGCTTCTGAAATTATTAAAAAATTGTTCTTATTAGGTATTATGGCGAACATCAACCAAGCGTTAGATGTTGAAGCATTAGAACTTGTTGCATCAGATTACGGTGTTGAGATTGAAGAAGAAGTTGTGATTGATGCGAACGACTTAGACGTCTACTTTGAAGATGTTGAAGAAGATGAAGATGCGACAGTACGTCCAGCAGTTGTTACAATCATGGGACACGTTGACCATGGTAAAACAACATTGCTTGACTCTATCCGACACACACATGTGACAGCTGGAGAAGCTGGTGGTATCACACAACATATCGGTGCATACCAAATCGAAAATAAAGGCAACAAAATTACGTTCTTAGATACACCAGGACATGCTGCGTTCACAACAATGCGTGCGCGTGGTGCACAAGTAACGGACATTACAATTCTTGTTGTAGCAGCTGACGATGGTGTTATGCCACAAACAATTGAGGCGATTAACCATGCGAAAGCTGCTGAAGTACCAATTATCGTTGCAGTAAACAAAATCGACAAACCAACAGCTAACCCTGATCGTGTAATGCAAGAGCTTGCGGAATACAACTTAATTCCAGAAGACTGGGGTGGCGATACAATCTTCGTACCACTTTCAGCATTAAGCGGCGAAGGTATCGACGATTTATTAGAAATGCTCGTGCTTGTTTCTGAAGTACAAGAATTAAAAGCGAATGCAGACAAACCAGCTGTAGGTACAGTTATCGAAGCTGAATTAGATAAATCACGTGGTCCAGCTGCGTCATTACTTGTTCAAAACGGTACATTACAAGTTGGCGATGCCATCGTAGTAGGTAACACACATGGTAAAGTACGTGCGATGGTTAATGACCTTGGTAAACGTATTAAAACAGCAGGTCCATCAACACCTGTTGAAATCACTGGTTTAAGTGCTGTACCACAAGCGGGTGACCGTTTCGTAGTATTCAAAGATGAGAAAAAAGCACGTCGTATCGGTGAAGCACGTGAACAAGAAAGCATTATCCAACAACGTCAAGAAAGCAAAAACGTTTCACTTGATAACTTGTTTGAACAAATGAAACAAGGCGAAATGAAAGACTTGAATGTCATCATTAAAGGGGACGTTCAAGGTTCAGTTGAAGCATTAGCTGCGTCATTAATGAAAATTGATGTTGAAGGCGTTAACGTGCGTATTATTCACACAGCAACAGGTGCCATCAACGAATCAGACGTTACATTAGCCAATGCGTCAAACGGTATTATTATCGGATTCAACGTACGTCCTGATGCAGGTGCGAAACGTGCGGCTGAAGCTGAGAACGTTGATATGCGTTTACACCGTGTCATCTACAACGTTATTGAAGAAATTGAAGCAGCGATGAAAGGTATGCTTGATCCAGAATACGAAGAAAAAGTTATCGGTCAAGCAGAAGTACGTCAAACTTTCAAAGTATCTAAAGTCGGTACAATTGCAGGTAGCTATGTGATTGACGGTAAGATTACAAGAGATGCTAGCGTACGTGTCATTCGTGACGGTATCGTTATCTTTGAAGGCGAACTTGATTCATTAAAACGTTTCAAAGACGATGCGAAAGAAGTTGCACAAGGTTACGAATGTGGTATCACAATTGAAAAATTCAACGATTTAAAAGAAGGCGATGTTATCGAAGCCTATGTAATGGTTGAAGTGGAAAGATAAGATCACTTATGTGCTGACACTTTGAAATCATTCAAAACAGCACATTTGATATAACATTATTTGACACACCTCGTTATTTTGTAATAATGAAATAGTGGGGTGTGTTTTCTATGCTTTGCGAAATGTATGTGAGCTTAATACCCCGATTTAGGAGGGATTCCATGGATGTTATTGATATGATCATAGCTATCATATTGATGGTTATATCGAGTGTTTTAGCACTATACATTTATTTTTCAAAGAATTTGCATATGGTTGCATCGATTGATCCAGATAAAATTCCTGGTCATTTAAAGGATAGAGTTATAAACTACTTTGTTACAACGCTCATACTTGTAACGTTATTTTTTGCGATTGGAATTTGTTTAACAGAAGTTAATACGATTTTATCTTCTGTATTTACCGTTTTTGGTTTCTTAAGTTGGATCCCGTTTTATGTATATTGTTATAAAATACAACGATAGGCGGGGCTCGATAAAGCGCCTAACATTGACGTGTGTTCATACAGTCATATATAATGAGATATTGAAGTAAACAGCTCGATACTGGTATAAAGAGGTGAAAGACATGAACATGAGAGCAGAACGTGTTGGTGAACAAATGAAAAAAGAATTAATGGATATCATCAACAACAAGTTAAAAGATCCACGTGTTGGGTTTTTAACAATTACAGATGTACAACCTACAAACGACTTGTCATTGGCAAAGGTTTATTTCACAGTACTTGGTAATGATAAAGAACGTAAAGATACATTCAAAGGGCTTGAAAAAGCAACAGGATTTTTAAAATCAGAACTCGGACAGCGCATGAGATTGCGTATTATTCCTGAGTTACAATTTGAATATGATGAATCGATTGAATACGGTAATCGTATCGAACAATTAATTCAAGGTTTACACAAACAAGATTAACAGTAAGGCTAGGGTATGTCATGCGGTCTAAACCGATGAAGTCATATATCCTAGCTTTTGTTGTTGCATCGAATTTTTGACGATAAAGGAGCAGCGTCTATGTATAATGGTATATTGCCAGTTTATAAGCCACGTGGATTGACGAGTCATGATGTGGTGTTTAAGTTACGTAAAATCCTCAAAACGAAAAAAGTAGGTCACACAGGGACGCTTGATCCGGAAGTAGATGGTGTTTTACCTATCTGTATTGGACAGGCGACAAAGGTAAGTGACTATGTCATGGATATGGGTAAGACGTATCATGCGGAAGTTGCGATAGGCGTATCGACAACGACGGAAGATCAAACGGGAGAAGTACTTGTGCGTGAACCAATTGACGCATCACGCGTGACGAATCAAACGGTTGATGACGTGTTGAAACAGTTTGATGGATGGATTACACAAATTCCTCCGATGTATTCATCTGTGAAAGTGAATGGTAAGAAGTTGTATGAATATGCACGAAATGGTGAAGAAGTCGAACGTCCGGAACGTCAAGTGTACATTCAGCACATTCAGCGTGTGACAGATGTGACGTATACAGAGGGCCAAGCCATTTTTGAAATCATCGTAACATGTGGTAAAGGAACGTATATCCGCACACTTGCGACGGATATTGGACGTGCCCTTGGTTATCCAGCACATATGTCTCGTTTGACACGTACAAATAGTGGCGGCTTCGATATGGAACAGGCGTTGACGTTAGAAATGATTCAAGAACGTCACGATGCAGGCACGTTATCAGATGCACTATTGCCTTTATTATACGGTCTCAAAGCATTACCAATCTATGAAGTGCGTGATAACAAGCTCGCCCAACGTATTCAGAACGGACAAAAGTTTGAACGTAAGCATTTTAATGTTGATTTTGAACAAACACTGGTAATGTATGAACCAGAAACAGAAAAAGTGCTCGCAATTTATGAAGTACATCCATCACGCGACAATGAAATTAAACCGAAAAAGGTATTTAACTAAAGGAGTATGACGTAGAAATGGAAGTTATTGAAATTACACATCCAATTAAACCTGAGCAATACATTGAAGAAGATATTGTGATTGCATTAGGTTTTTTTGATGGTATACATCGTGGTCATCAAGCATTGTTCGAACGTCTTGATGAAGTAGCAGCTGAACGTGGTTTAAAGAAAGCGGTAATGACGTTTGATCCGCATCCATCTGTTGTGTTAAACCCAAAACAAAAACGTACAACGTATTTAACACCGCTTGACGATAAAATTGATTTATTACTTGAAGCAGGTATTGATTACTGTTTAGTTGTGAACTTTTCAAGTCGTTTTGCAGAGGTATCTCCCGAGGCATTCATTCAAGACTATTTAGTGAAAAATCATGTAAAAGTTGCGGTGGCAGGCTTTGACTTTACATTTGGCAAATACGGCAAGGGCAACATGGCAATGCTGCAAGAATATACGAGTCAAATTGAATG
The DNA here is from genome assembly GCF_002902145.1 of Staphylococcus rostri. Classification (GTDB taxonomy): domain Bacteria; phylum Bacillota; class Bacilli; order Staphylococcales; family Staphylococcaceae; genus Staphylococcus; species Staphylococcus rostri. Next base: position 40,663 of record NZ_PPRF01000040.1, read on the forward strand.
TATCACAGTCGGTAAGCAAGACTTAAACGGCGAAAAAATCTCTACAACTGCGATTCGTCGTGACTTAACACAAGGTAAATTAGCAGAAGTCAATGAAGCGCTCGGTTATCGCTATCAAGTTAAAGGGACAGTTGTCCAAGGTGAAAAACGTGGGCGTACGATTGGTTTTCCAACAGCGAATATCCAGTTAAGTGATGATTACGTGTTACCCGCGAAAGGTGTGTATGCGGTAAGCTTGAAAATTGGCACGAGTGACAAAGTATATCGCGGTGTATGTAACGTAGGTGTAAAACCAACATTCCATGATGACTTGCCACAAATCGTTATCGAGGTAAACATTTTCGACTTTGAAGAAAACATTTACGGCGAACGTGTAACAGTAACATGGCACCATTATATCCGTCCAGAAATGAAATTCAATGGCATCGATCCGCTCGTTGCACAAATCAATCAAGATAAAGAGCGTGCGAAATATTTGTTGGCAGTTGATTTTGAAGATGATGTATCCTATAATATATAAGGTCTATTAATTTAAGACATTAGAGACCTTAGTCTTGGTAGGTTGAGACTCCGACGCCTTACTCAGATTAAGGCATACTAAAAAATTAAAGGAGGAAATTGACTTATGGCAATTTCACAAGAACGCAAAAACGAATTAATCAAAGAATACCGTACACACGAAACAGACACAGGTTCACCTGAAGTACAAATCGCTGTTTTAACTGCAGAAATCACTGCATTAAACGAGCACTTACGTACACACAAAAAAGACCACCATTCACGTCGTGGTTTATTAAAAATGGTAGGTCGTCGTCGTCACTTATTAAACTACTTACGTGACAAAGATATCCAACGTTACCGTGAACTTATCAAGTCTTTAGGTATCCGTCGTTAATTCTAAGCGATATATCTGTAGAGATGAAGTTAAATGGAAAGAGACCAATAACTTGGTTTCTTTCTTTTTTTACTATTAAATACCCATAATGTAAGCTATAATGTTTGTATGAATAAATAAGGTACGAAATGTTTAACAGTAGGAGAGGAGATTCATCATGTCTCAAGAAAAAAAGGTTTTTAAAACGGAATGGGCGAACCAACCGTTAACAATAGAAACGGGACAATTAGCAAAACAAGCGAACGGTGCTGTACTTGTTCGTTATGGCGACACGGTCGTTTTATCTACAGCAACAGCATCCAAAGAACCACGCGACGGGGACTTTTTCCCATTAACAGTCAACTATGAAGAAAAAATGTACGCGGCAGGTAAAATTCCAGGCGGATTCAAAAAACGTGAAGGACGTCCGAGTGATGAAGCAACATTAACAGCACGTTTAATTGACAGACCAATCCGTCCATTGTTCCCAGACGGTTATCGCCACGATGTTCAAATTATGAATATCGTGTTAAGCGCAGATCCAAACTGCTCACCAGAAATGGCGGCAATGATTGGTTCATCTATGGCATTAAGCTTATCAGACATTCCATTCCAAGGACCAATTGCAGGTGTGAATGTAGGTTATATTGATGGGGCATATGTAATCAATCCAAACCTTGAACAAAAAGAAGTGTCACGCTTAGACCTTGAAGTAGCCGGTCATAAAGATGCGGTTAACATGGTTGAAGCAGGCGCAAGTGAAATTACAGAAGCTGAAATGCTTGAAGCAATTTTATTTGGACACGAAGAAATCAAGCGTCTATGTGCATTCCAACAAGAGATTATCGATACAATGCAACCAGAAAAACAAGTCTTTGTACCAGAAGAAAAAGACCAAGCATTGATTGATCGCGTTGTAGAATTAACGCAACAAGAAGGCTTAAACCAAGCTATTTTAACATTCAACAAACAAGAACGTGAAGCGAACTTAGACGCGATTAAAGAACGCGTACTTGCGCAGTTTGAAGACGCTGAAGATCCAGAAAACGAAGCGGTTCTTAAAGAAGTCAATGCAACAATTAACAAATTGATCAAAGAAGAAGTGCGTCGCCTGATTGCTGACGAGAAGATTCGTCCAGACGGTCGTAAGCCAGACGAAATTCGTCCATTGTCATCAGAAGTGGGCTTATTACCACGCGCACACGGTTCAGGTCTATTCACACGTGGTCAAACACAAGCACTTTCTGTATTAACACTTGGCTCAATCTCTGAATATCAATTGATTGACGGATTAGGTGAAGAACAGCAAAAACGCTTTATGCACCACTACAACTTCCCGAATTTCTCAGTAGGTGAAACGGGTCCTGTACGTGCACCAGGTCGTCGTGAAATCGGTCACGGTGCATTAGGTGAACGTGCATTGAAATACATTATTCCAGATGAAAAAACATTCCCATACACAGTGCGTATTGTGAGTGAAGTATTAGAATCAAACGGTTCTTCATCACAAGCATCAATCTGTGGTTCAACACTTGCATTGATGGATGCAGGGGTACCAATCAAAGCGCCAGTTGCTGGTATCGCGATGGGCTTAGTGACACGTGAAGAAAGTTACACAATCCTAACAGACATCCAAGGTATGGAAGATGCGTTAGGCGACATGGACTTTAAAGTAGCGGGTACGAAAGATGGTATCACAGCGATTCAAATGGACATTAAAATTGACGGTTTAACAAAAGAAGTGATTGAAGAAGCATTAGAACAAGCGCGTAAAGGTCGCCTTGCAATTCTTGAACATATGTTATCAACAATTGATCAACCACGTGCAGAATTGAGTGCATATGCACCTAAAGTTGAAATCATGACGATTAAACCTGAAAAAATCCGTGATGTTATTGGACCTGGTGGTAAGCAAATCAATGAAATTATCGATGCAACAGGTGTTAAACTAGACATTGAACAAGACGGTACGGTTTACATCGGTTCAGTAGATCAAGCGATGATTAACGAAGCGCGTGCATGGATTGAAAGCATTGTACGTGAAGCAGAAGTAGGTCAAGTCTACGATGCGAAAGTAAAACGCATTGAAAAGTTCGGCGCATTTGTTGAGTTGTTCCCAGGTAAAGATGCTTTAGTACACATCTCACAAATTTCAAAAGAACGCATCGACAAAGTAGAAGATAAGTTGGCAATCGGTGATACGTTGAAAGTAAAAGTCACTGAAATCGACAAACAAGGTCGTGTCAATGCATCTCACAAAGTTTTGTTGTAGGTGTAATAAATAATTTATAGTAGTGACAAAAATAAATATAATTATTATGAATTTCACAAGGATTTATCGATAAAGTGGAATGTAATTTGTTGATTGGGAGACACTACTACAAGGTAAAAGTCTCTGAAATCAAGAAATAGACTTGTGACGAGGTATCGCATTAATTTTTAAGGCACAATAAATAATTTATGTTATCAGTTATACAAAACAGGCAAATGAGAGATTGTTATACTCATTTGTCTGTTTTTTGGGTTCTAATAGCATTGTGAAGAGCTATAAAATTAGGTTTACCATCCCAAAAAGTGTATAATATTTGGGACAGGAGTGATAACAATGACTAATTACAAATCAAAAATACAAAAGCGCATTGATAATCTTCCGCAAAATGCTGTTTTTATTGCAAATGATTTTTTGGATATTGCTGATTATGAAACGGTACGAAAAAATTTGAATCGTATGGTAGATAAAAAAGAGATTGAGCGTGTTTTAAAAGGCATCTATCATAAACCGAAATATATTGAAATAATTGGTGAGTATGAAATAGCGGATACGAATGAAGTCGCTAAAGCGATTGCACGCAAATATCATTGGACAATTGCGCCTTCTGGAAATACAGCACTGAATCTATTAGGACTATCAACACAAGTACCTTCCAAATGGGTATATATATCGGATGGAAGATATGTGGAATACACATTCGGCAATACAACAATTGCGTTTAAAAAAACAAGGAACAGTGATATTTCTCATATATCAACACATACTGCTACAGTGATTCAAGCTATTAAAACGCTAGGGGAAGATCAAATTACAGAACAACATATTGAACGCTTGAGAGATAGCTTAGATTCTAATGACAAGAAACAGATACTTGAAGAAGGTAAAATGACAGCAACTTGGATTTATCGCATTATTAAGAAGATAGTGGAAACCGAATAACAACATGAAAGAAATGTTTTCAAAGATTATCCCTCTTTTAGTGAAATTATGCATGTGATTAAGTCATTGGAACAAGAGATACATAAACTTTCCGGTAAAAACTAGAATCAACATAAGTTAATAAAGTTAGTATAAATTATATTTGGAGTTATTTTAAAGATACACAAGCACAAATCTAAGCATGAAGTTTATTGTGTATCTGATTCTTTAACAGTGTACAGAGCTGTTAATATCTACTATAATAAAGTATGACTGTAATATGGACGGGTTATATTTATTAGGAGGTAACATTTTGAATTTAGTAAAAAAGAAAAATAAAAATATACGTATCATTCCACTCGGTGGTGTTGGTGAAATTGCCAAAAATATGTATATCGTTGAAGTTGATGATGAGATGTTCATGTTGGATGCAGGGCTTAAGTTCCCAGAAGATGAAATGCTTGGGATTGATATCGTTATTCCAGACATCCAATATGTCATTGAAAATAAGCATAAGTTAAAAGGGATTTTCTTAACACACGGTCACGAGCATGCGATTGGTGCGGTTTCATACGTGTTAGAACAAGTGGAAGCACCAGTGTATGGTTCTAAGTTAACAATTGCATTAATTAAAGAAAATATGCGCGCACGCCAAATTGACAAAAAAATCCGCTACTACGTTGTGAATAACGACTCAGTCATGCGTTTCAAGAGTGTCAATGTAACGTTCTTCAATACGACACACAGTATTCCGGATAGTCTTGGAGTCTGCATTCATACGTCATACGGTGCAATCGTCTATACTGGCGAGTTCAAGTTCGATCAAAGCTTACACGGGCACTATGCGCCAGACTTGAAGAAAATGGCGGAAATCGGTGACGAAGGTGTCTTCGCGCTGTTAAGTGATTCAACTGAAGCGGAAAAACCAGGTTACAATACGCCAGAAAACGTGATCGAAAGTCATATGTTTGATGCGTTTACCAAAGCACAAGGGCGTATCATCGTATCTTGTTATGCATCTAACTTTATTCGCATTCAGCAAGTATTGAATATCGCAAGTCGTTTGAACCGCAAAGTTTCATTTTTAGGTCGTTCACTTGAAAGTTCATTTAGCATTGCACGTAAAATGGGCTATTTCAACATTCCAAAAGACTTATTAATCCCAATTAATGAAGTTGAAAACTATCCAAAAAATGAAGTGATTATTATTGCGACGGGTATGCAAGGTGAACCTGTAGAAGCATTAAGTCAAATGGCGCAAAATAAACATAAAATCATGAATATTCAACGTGGCGATTCAGTATTCCTAGCGATTACAGCTTCAGCGAATATGGAAGTGATTATCGGTGACACATTGAATGAACTTGCGCGTGCAGGTGCGATTGTCATTCCGAATAACAAAAAAATCCATGCATCAAGTCATGGTTGCATGGAAGAACTTAAATTAATGTTAAACATGATGAAACCTGAATATTTCATTCCAGTACAAGGCGAGTTCAAAATGCAAATTGCACACGCGAAACTTGCGAGTGAAGCAGGTGTTGCACCAGAAAAGATTTTCTTAGTAGAGTCTGGTGACGTGATTAACTTTGATGGTGAAGATATGACGTTGAATGAAAAAGTCAACGCAGGTAATGTCCTGATTGATGGTATCGGTGTCGGCGATGTAGGCAACATTGTGTTACGCGACCGTCATTTATTAGCAGAAGATGGTATTTTTATCGCAGTTGTGACATTAGATCCGAAAAACAGACGTATTGCAGCAGGTCCTGAGATTCAATCACGTGGTTTTGTTTATGTGCGTGAGAGTGAAGCATTGCTCAAAGAAGCAGAAGAAAAAGTACGTGAAATTGTCGAAGCAGGTCTGCAAGAAAAGCGTATCGAATGGTCAGAAATCAAACAAAATATGCGCGATCAAATTAGTAAATTATTATTTGAAAGTACGCGCAGACGTCCGATGATTATCCCAGTCATTTCTGAAATTTAATGATACGCAATACGTTCAATAGTATGATAGCTTAACAAAAAAACGAATCTTACTCTTTGAAATGTACGTTAGTTTTGAAGAGCAGATTCGCTTTTTTACATCATACATATATACATATTTTGATAGAAAGAAGCAGGTGACGATGTATGGCGCAAACGAAGAAGCGTAAAACACAAGCGTCGCGCAGTAGAAAACGTTCCCCGAAGAAAAAACAAAAAGATTCACCACTACGCTTTGTCATAGCGATTGTGGTCGTCGTGCTAGTAATGTTGGGGATTTTTCAATTAGGTTTAATCGGTGTCGGGATTGATAGTTTTTTCAACTATTTATTTGGACTGACACGCTATGTAACCTATGTACTCATCTTATTAGCAACGGGCTTTTTGGCGTATAACGGTAAGCTACCGAAGACGCGCCGTGTACCCGGTTCAATTGTCCTGCAAATCGCTTTATTATTTGTGGCACAATTGTATTATCGCATTGTCGGTGGTATGCAAGCACAACGTGAACCCGTGTTGTCTTATGTATTTAAAAGTTATGATAAAGCCGCTTTTCCAAACTTTGGTGGCGGTGTGTTCGGCTACTACTTAATCGAATTGTTTGCACCGTTGATTTCGTGGGCGGGCGTTGTATTACTGACGCTATTATTGCTCATTTCTAGCGGTATTTTATTGCTGAAAAAACGTCATCGTGATGTTGCGAAAGTATGGTTCGAACAGACGAAACAATTTATCAATAACAGTTACTTTAAGCTAACGAAACGATACGAACAACGACGCATGGCAAATGCAGAGAAAAAGGAATTGAAGCGTCAACAACGCGAGGCAAGCGCTGAATCGCCGAAAGATGTTTCTGACTTTACTGAAGTCCAAGGTGCAATGGAGGAAGATGATACGCCATCGATTCCAATATTAAGACATCAAGCGTCACGCGAAACTGAGCCAACGTCACACGATGTAGACACACCAAAAGAACCGGTCCCAAATATGAATGAGATGCCGAAAAAACAGAGACCAAAACGTGTTGAAGCGTCAGCAGAAAATGATGATACACCAGCAGAAGGTTCTATTTCTGAAGCGGGTGAAGTGGAGAACCAAGCGTATCAATTACCGCCGTTCTCATTGTTGAATGCACCGACAAAACAACAGTCGGTATCGAAGGCGGATGTGCAGCGTAAAGGGAAGTTGCTCGAAACGACGTTGAAAAACTTTGGTGTGAATGCTAAGGTGACCCAAATTCGTATCGGTCCAGCAGTTACTCAGTATGAAATTCAGCCGGCACAAGGTGTGAAGGTCAGTCGTATCGTCAACTTGCACAGCGACTTAGCGTTGGCATTGGCGGCGAAAGACATTCGTATTGAAGCACCGATTCCTGGCAAATCAGCAGTCGGCATTGAAGTACCGAATGACCATATTTCGCTTGTTACGTTAAAAGAAGTTTTAGACGAGAAGTTTCCGGCTAAAAATAAACTGGAAGTGGCACTCGGACGTGATATTTCTGGAGAACCGATTACGGCAGAGTTGGATAAAATGCCACACTTACTTGTTGCGGGTTCAACGGGTAGTGGTAAATCTGTCTGTATCAATGGCATGATTACGAGTATTTTGTTGAATGCCAAACCACATGAAGTGAAACTGATGATGATTGACCCTAAAATGGTGGAATTGAACGTCTACAATGGCATTCCGCACTTGTTGACGCCGGTTGTAACGAATCCACATAAGGCGGCGCAAGCACTTGAAAAAGTTGTTGCTGAAATGGAACGTCGTTATGATCTTTTCCAACATTCTGGCACACGTAATATTAAAGGTTACAATGCTTACATTGAACAACAAAATAAGGAACTAGATGAAAAACATCCATTACTTCCATATATTGTAGTGATAGTGGACGAGTTGGCAGACTTGATGATGGTTGCAGGCAAAGATGTTGAAACAGCCATTACACGTATCACACAGATGGCACGTGCGGCAGGTATTCATTTGATTATCGCAACACAAAGACCGTCTGTTGATGTCATTACGGGATTGATTAAGAACAATATTCCGTCACGTATCGCATTTGCGGTAAGTTCGCAAACAGACTCACGTACGATTATTGATAGTGGTGGCGCTGAAAAACTATTAGGTAAGGGCGACATGCTGTTTATTAAAAATGGTGGTTCGACGCGCACACGTGTTCAAGGTGCTTTCCTTAGTGATAGCGAAGTACAAAAAGTTGTCGACTATGTCGTCGCGCAACAACGTGCAAATTATGTGAAAGAGATGACGCCTGATGCGCAAGTCGAAAATGCAGAAACTGAAAGTGATGATCCATTGTATAAAGAAGCATACTTGTTTGTGATTGAGCAACAAAAGGCGAGTACGTCACTGTTACAACGCCAGTTTAGAATTGGTTATAATCGTGCTTCTCGCATTATGGACGACCTTGAACGCAATCAAGTTATCGGACCGCAAAAAGGAAGTAAGCCAAGACAAATTTTAGTTGATTTAAATGATAATGAGGTGTAAATGTGTCCATTAATCCTGACGTGAATAAAGTAAAAGAATGGATTTTAACAGAAATTGAACAACAGCATTTGAAATCTGGGGAGCCGTTGCCTAGTTTGTTAACGATGGCACGTGCGTGTGATGTGAAAACAGATGATGTCCAAGTAGCGATTCATGAGTTAGTAACGGAACAAATTGTAACTGAAAACTTTGAGGAAGGTGCGCGTGTCAAAACGCCGCAACCTTTCTTCTATCCGCTTGATGAATTAATGAGTGTAGGCCGTATGATTACGGAAAAAGGGTATCAAGCAGGGACGGTATTTTTAAGTTTAGATGAAGAAGTTGCGTCACGTGACGATTGTCGTGTTATGAATCTTGATGAGGGTACGGTGATTACGGTTATTGAGCGTATCCGTACAGCAGACGATCAACCAGTGGTATATTGTTTAGATAAAGTCGCAGAAAATGTTTTACAATATTTCGGTGCACATGATCAGCAGTCGTCAATATTGAAAGCGATTGAAGAAGCGACGCAACAAAGCATTTCATATGCGGAAACAGAGATAGAAGCGATTAGCTATGAACCGTATATTTCAGAGGCACTTGCAGCAGATCCACATGAAGGCTTGATGTTATTAAGACAAGTGCACTACACAACAGATGGTAAACCCGTCTTATATTCACTGAATTATTTCAAAAGCAGCTTAGTCAAATTCCGAACAGTAAGGAAACGTCTATAATTAAAATCTAAAAGGAGCGATGAATATGACTTTACATGCAGATGTACCGATTCGTGTATTGCCGACAGATAAATTTAAAACAACAACGATTGCATTTAAATTTATGGCACCACTTGATATCGATACGATGACAGAACGTTCGCTACTCAGCAAAATGTTGGTACGTGCGACGCAAAAATATCCAACTGATAAAGCGTTCAATCAGCATTTATCACATTTATACGGTGCGTATCTGAATAGTAACGTATCTAAATTTAAAGATCGTCATGTGATTACAATCAGTCTGGAAATCGTCAATGAACGTTATTTACCAGATGATTTACAATTAATCGATGAGGGGATTCAACTTTTAAAAGAAGTTATTTTGAATCCACTCGTTAATGAAGGGCAGTTCGACGAAACATTTTTAGCACAGGAAAAACGCCTATTACAGAATAAATTGATTGCGATTGAAGATAATAAAACGCAATTATCATATTTGCAGTTATTAAAATATATGTTTGGAGATCAGCCGTATAGCTATCCAGCAGTAGGGCAGCTCGATCAATTAGCAGATATTACGCCAAAAACACTTTTCGATACATATCAAAGTATGTTACATCATGATAATTGTTCCGTTTATGTGGTTGGCAATGTGGATGAAGATGCGACGATACAAAAATTAGCATCAACGTTTAACATTCAATCATTTACATATGAACCAAAGCATGATACACAAGCAATCAACCCACAACAACCTGTTAATGAAGTGGTTGAAACCGAAGATATTGATCAAACGAAATTAAATATGGGCTTTCGTTTCCCAACGCAATACGGTGCGGAAAATTACCCGGCATTAATCGTCTTTAATATGATGTTCGGAGCAGATCCATCGTCTGTACTATTCAATGAAGTCCGCGAGAAGAAAAGTTTGGCTTATTCCATTCATTCACAAATTGACGGTAAAAATGGCTATCTTTTTGTATTAAGTGGTGTTTCAAGTGATGCATATCAAGATGCCAAAGAGACGATTATTGATGCATTTGAGCAGTTTAAACAAGGCAACTTTACAGACGAAAAAATGGCACTTGCGAAAAAGATTATTTTATCACATCGTAAAGAGTTGAAAGACCGTCCAAAACAAATGATCGAACTGATGCACAATCAAATCTTAGTCGACAAGCCAGAACCTGAGGCATCATTTATTGAACGTATTGAAGCGGTAACTAAAGCGGATATTCAACAATTATGTCAACAAGCACAACTAGACACAATCTACATTATGACAAAGGCGGTGGATGACAATGCGTAAAACGTATTATAAGCAAATTGATGAAACAGTCTATCAAACACAACTTGATAACGGTCTCTCGCTTTTTGTCATTCCGAAACCAGGATTTCAAAAAACGTTCGTCACATATACAACACAGTTTGGTTCACTCGATTCGCGTTTCAAACCACATCAATCTGATGAATTTGTAACAGTACCTGATGGCGTTGCCCACTTTTTAGAACATAAGTTGTTTGAAAAAGAAGAAGGCGACTTGTTTACAGAGTTTGCCGAGTACGATGCACAAGTCAATGCATTCACAAGCTTTGATCGTACAAGCTATCTCTTTAGTGCAACAAATTATATCGACGAAAATATTTTACGTTTATTAAAAATGGTGGAATCACCTTATTTTACAGAAGCGTCTGTTGAAAAGGAAAAAGGGATTATCGCTGAAGAAATTAAAATGTATCAAGAGCAACCAGGTTATCGCCTAATGTTCAATACATTACGTGGTTTATACCATGATCACCCTGTCAAAGTAGATATTGCTGGTAGCGTGGAAAGCATTTATGACATTACAAAAGATGACTTGTATTTGTGTTATGAGACATTCTATCATCCGTCTAACATGGTGTTGTTCGTTGTAGGTGATGTGGATCCACAACATATTTATGAGTTGGTCAAAACACATGAAGATGCACGTCATATTGCAGCACAACCTGATATTGTACGCGATCCATTACAAGAGTCACATAACATTGTGGAAGCGGACGTACGAGAGGCGATGCAAATTCAAGCACCTCGTCTCATGTTAGGGTTTAAAAATCATCAGCTAGACGTATCCAATCGCCGTCGTGTTCAAGAAGATATTGAGTTATCCTTTTTCTTTGAATTGGTGTTCGGTGAAGAAACAGAATTTTATCAAGCATTGCTGAATGACCATTTGATTGACGCGACATTCAGTTATCAAACAGTTGTGGAACCAACGTATAGTTTTTCAGTAGTGACGTCAACAACGGAACAACCTGAAACCTTAAAAGCACGCTTGATGACTGAGTTGCAAAATAAATTTGGAAGTGTCGATGATCAAGAAGCTTTCGACTTATTGAAGCGTCAATTTATTGGAGAGTATGTATCAAGCTTGAACTCGCCTGAATATATTGCGAATCAAGCGACGAAGTATCATTTTGATGGTGTCGCATTGTTTGATTTATTAGCAATTATTGACGATATTTCACTTAGTTCAATGAATGAAACGGTACGTCAACGTCTAGACTTAGAGAACGTTGTCGACAGTCGTTTGGAGATGAAGACGTCATGAAGGCACTCGTTGTAGGTGGTTCGGGAACGATAGGTCGTGCAATTGTGCATGACCTTCTTTCTCGTGGTTATGAAGTTATTTTGACATATCATACGGCGTCTCGTGAACAATTGGCAGCGACATATGAAGGGCAGCCTGTGCAACTACTGCAACTAGACGTTTCACAACAAATGGATATGGAACGTCTCGCATTTATTCAAAATTTGGACGCGTTAATTTATGTGAGTGGAAAGAGTCTGTTCGGTATGTTGCAAGATATGACCGATGCACAAATTGACGAAACGTATCGCATTAATGTCTATAATTTGATTAAGCTCAGCCAACATTTTGTCGGTCAATTGATGGCACGTCCACATGGTCGTATTATTGCGATTTCATCAATTTGGGGCGAGGCAGGTGCCAGCTTTGAAACGGTCTATTCTGCAATGAAAGCAGCACAGATTGGTTTTATTAAAGCACTGAGTCAAGAACTAGCGATGACCAATGTAACAGTCAATGCGGTAGCACCGGGTGCGGTAGCAGGAACAATGAGCGACCAGTTAAGCGATGAAGACCTTGCTGCATTGCTTGAAGCACTACCGCAAAATCGTTTGGTACAACCTGAAGAAGTGGCGCACGTTGTTGGGCATTTGTTGTCGCCATTGTCCCAAAGTATTACAGGCACCGTGCAACGAATTAATGGTGGCTGGTATGTATAATTGATACAATACGAACAAAGAGATAAGCGCTTTAAGGGGTGAGCACATATGTCGACAACTGAAAAAAAAGAATGGTATTTGGAATATGATATTAATATTAACCGTGCTGGGTTACTTGGTGATGTGTCAAGTTTGCTCGGTATGATGGGAATTAATATCGGATCAATTAACGGGATTAAGTCATCAAGACGTGCCTTTATTATCAAGTCAGATAGTGAAGAAAAGGTACAGCGATTTGAAACACTTTTGAAAGAAATTGATGATATTTCGTTGCGCGTTTTACGACCGCCTGAATTGAAAGACCGTTTAGCGGTAAGACATGGACGTTATTTAAAGCAGGATAAACAAGATAAAAAAATCTTCCGTTTTGAACGTGATGACTTAGGTGTACTCGTTGATTTTATGGCGGAATTATTTAAAGAAGAAGGTCACAAGCTAATCGGAATTCGCGGGATGCCACGCGTCGGTAAAACAGAGTCTATCGTTGCAGGGAGTGTATCTGCACATAAACGCTGGTTGTTTATTAGCTCAACACTTATTAAACAAACTGTGCGCAGTTCATTAATCAAAGGGGAGTATGATGCGGATCACGTCTATATTATTGATGGCGCAGTGACCGCACGTGAACAAAATCCGAAACATCAACAACTCGTTCGAGAAGTAATGGCGTTACCGTCTGTCAAAGTGGTTGAACATCCTGATTTATTTGTTGAAGCCAGTGATTACCAAATGGACGATTTTGATTATATTATCGAGTTGCGTGCGGAAGAAAATCAAGAAATTGCATATGACGAAATGAAACAAAAAACCGTGCGCAGTAAAAATAATTTAGATTTCGGTGGTGGCGATCCATTTGGCGGCTTCGGTGATGGTTTTGGTGGATTTTAATAGGAGGTTGAAGTAGTGAAGTTGATTGGCGAGGTTTTACAAGGGAAGAGAGAGCGTCTCGGAATGACGTTATCTGAATTAGAAGAACGCACGCATATTCAGCGTGAGACATTGATGGCCATTGAACGCAATCAATTTGAAAAACTCAATCAGCCAGCATATGCGATTGGTTTTATTCGTAAATATGCGCAAGCTGTAAACTTGGATGGTGCGCATTTGATTGAGAAACATCAGGAAGAATTGCCTGAAACGAATCAGTTTGTGTCTAAAGCACTGCATCAGTTGGCGACGACAGATCAATCATTGGCCTATCAGCAGCGAGATAATGAAACGAAGCAAGTGGCGATTGTTATTGCAGGCTTGATGGTTGTATCGGCAGGGCTTTGGGCTGTGTTAAGTCTTGTGTTATAATAGGGCGGTATAAAAAGATATTGAAATGAGGATGAACAATGAATATACCAAATCAGATCACGCTTTTTCGTGTGATATTAATTCCTCTCTTTATGTTATTTGCACTTGTTGACTTTGGTATGGGGCAAGTCGCATTGCTTGGAGGACAAACGGTACGCATTGAATTTTTAATCAGTGGCTTGATCTTTATTTTAGCCTCAATTAGTGACTTTGTTGATGGATACTTAGCACGTAAATGGCAACTCGTAACGAATATGGGTAAATTCCTAGATCCACTCGCGGATAAGTTGCTTGTTTCTGCGGCGCTTATCGTATTAGTTGAGCTTGGACTCACGAACTCAGTAGTTGCGATTATTATTATTGCACGTGAATTCGCAGTAACAGGCTTGCGTTTATTGCAAATCGAACAAGGTTTTGTGAGTGCAGCAGGACAACTTGGTAAAATCAAAACAGCCGTGACAATGGTGGCGCTTGTATTTATCTTATTAGGCGAACCATTAAGCCAATGGATCGGTTTCTCACTTGGACAAGTTTTATTATACATCGGTGTGTTCTTTACGATTTTATCTGGTGTGGAATATTTCTATAAAGGACGCGACGTCTTTTTACAAGATAAACAATAATTTTAAAAGTGGTGCATACAGTCTTTTGATTATAAAAGGATTGTGTGCCCTTTTTTGTATTTGATATGGTCAACATGAATAACTAAGAAATGTGAATATTTATGGCTTGCTATTGGTTATTCATTCAGCTTGTAGGGTATAATGTATAAGCATTCTAACTGACCCAGTAAAGTGAAAAATATTATAGTAGTGTTATGTGATTTATGTATGGGAGGACAGAACAATGAAAGTATGTATTATCGCTGTTGGCTCAGAGTTGTTACTCGGTCAAATTGCAAACACGAATGCGCAATATATCTCACGTGTACTTAACGAAGCGGGACACCACGTGTTGGAACACATTGTTGTAGGGGACAATCCAGAACGTTTGGCACGTGTAACGAAACGCGCGTTGGCACAATATGACGCGATTATTTTTACAGGTGGTTTAGGGCCAACGAAAGATGATTTGACGAAGCAGACGGTTGCGGAAGTAATGGGTAAGGAATTGGTTATGGATCAATCAGCGCTAGATTATATTGAGTCATATTTTGTGGCACAAGATAGAGTGATGACACCGAATAATAAGCAACAAGCATTGGTAATTGAAGGTTCTCAAGTCTTGGCGAATCGTGTAGGGATGGCACCCGGTATGTATGTCGTTTATGAAGATACACATGTTGTCATGATACCGGGACCACCGAGTGAAATGCGCCCAATGGTAGATAATGAATTAATGCCACACTTTGCACAATCGAACCAGACGATCTTTTCTGAAGTGCTTCGCTTTTGTGGCATTGGTGAGTCACAAGTGGAGACGGAACTGTTAGATTTAATTGATGCGCAGACGAATCCAACAATTGCACCACTAGCTGGTAAACATGAAGTGACGATTCGTTTAACGGCGAGCGGGAAAGATACTGAAGCTTGTAAAGCACTTATTGAACCGATAAAAGCGCAAATTCTGGAACGTGTTGGTGATTATTATTATGGCTCAGATGATCTAACACCCGAACAGGCAGTCATGAATCGTCAATCAGCGTCTGTTGCGGTGTATGATGCGGTAACTGATGGCTTATTACATGCCCGTTTAAAACAAGCGGATACTTGTCATCTATTGAAAGGCTATATGTTACATCACGACAGCTTTTTACAGTCGGATGTGACAATTGAAGAGAACCTACGCATTGCGGCGATGTTCGTACAATCATTGTATGAAACGCAACAGGCTGTTAGTCTATTAGCAGTCGGTCAAACAGTATATGTTGGCTTTTTAGATGGATCACAATTTGATGTGAAAAGCTTCAAAATGGCGACACAACGCAATCTAATGCGCGATCGCAGTCAAAACTATGTGCTCATCGAGTGGTTGAATTGGTTAAAATGAAGCGAGTTGTGTTGAGTACGACGATAAAGCACGTTTGTTCGCAAAAGTGAAATCACTCGAGAAAATAACCGAACAAATATTCGCTAAAATGCTTGTAATTTTAGTTGAAAGCTTGTATAGTATAACTAAATCAATTGGAACAACGAACACGGAACGTACGTGTAATTAATACATTTGAACAGATAGATGATATTAGGAGGTACAATCATTGGAGAATGAACGTCAAAAAGCACTAGATACGGTAATTAAAAACATGGAAAAATCTTTCGGTAAAGGTGCCGTTATGAAGTTAGGCGATAATAAAGATCGCAACGTATCAACAATTTCAACAGGCTCTGTAACGCTAGACCACGCATTAGGAGTGGGCGGTTATCCGAAAGGGCGTATTATCGAAGTTTATGGTCCTGAAAGTTCAGGTAAAACAACAGTCACATTGCACGCTATTGCAGAAGTGCAAAAAAATGGTGGCGTTGCAGCGTTTATCGATGCCGAGCATGCGTTAGACCCTGTATACGCAGAAGCATTAGGTGTGGACATTAATAATTTATATATTTCTCAACCAGACCACGGTGAACAAGGTTTAGAGATCGCGGAAGCCTTCGTACGTAGTGGTGCAGTAGATATCGTTGTTGTCGACTCAGTTGCGGCGTTAACACCTAAAGCTGAGATTGAAGGTGAAATGGGTGATACGCACGTTGGTTTACAAGCGCGTTTAATGTCTCAAGCATTACGTAAACTTTCAGCAGCTATATCTAAGTCTAAAACAACAGCAATCTTTATTAACCAAATTCGTGAAAAAGTGGGTGTTATGTTTGGTAACCCTGAAACAACACCTGGTGGGCGCGCATTAAAATTCTATAGCTCTGTACGTTTAGAAGTTCGTCGTGCAGAACAATTGAAACAAGGTCAAGATATCGTTGGTAACCGTACGAAGATTAAAGTCGTTAAAAACAAAGTTGCACCACCATTCAAAGTAGCAGAAGTGGATATTATGTACGGTCAAGGTATTTCACGCCAAGGTGAGTTAATCGACTTAGGTGTGGCACATGATATTGTAGACAAGTCAGGTGCATGGTATTCATACAACGGTGAACGTATGGGTCAAGGTAAAGAGAATGTAAAATTATTCTTGAAAGAAAACCCAGAATTAGAAGCGGAAATCGATCGCAAATTGCGTGAAAAACTCGGTATTGCTGATGAAGCAGCCGCAGATAACGAAGATACAGCAAAAGAAGCAGATACGCTTTTTGATGCTTAATCAATAGTGAATGAAGAATACTTCATCTTTTATGGTGGAATGGCGTATGCTGTTCCACTTTTTTCAGGTTAAGGTGTTATAATGCGTTCTTATAATTTATTTTCGGAGATGTGCAAGGAGTTAGGACATTAAGGCTGTTCAATTTATAAGGCAGTAGTTGTCGGGTATGAAATTACGCTTGTTATACCCACTCAGTCATACTGAGATAGGACAATGGTGATTTTGATAAATAAGATGCCTATCCTAAACTTAATTTTGGTTGTGAACAATAGGACTTGAACATAAAGATGACTCGATAAATGCTGATGACAGTTTTTGAGAAATAGAATGTGTAGAAAAGAACGCTGGCTATTCATGACACAAGTCTTGATTTTTCTGACTTCAAAACGTACAATTAGACTTGTATGATTTTTAGTCATATTCATGTAATCATATTGATTTGTTAATATACAGAATCAAATCCTAGAAAAGGAGGTGTTTGTGTGAATTTATTAACCCTCTTACTCATTTTGCTGGGTATTATTCTAGGAGTTGTTGCGGGGTACTTTATCGCTCAGAATTTAATAAATCAACGGCAAGTACAAGCTAAAAATACAGCCGAAGATATTGTTGAACAAGCGAAGAAAGACGCCGAAAATCTAAAAAAAGAAAAGTTACTCGAAGCGAAAGAAGAAAACCAAAGAATTCGTGAGCAAGCGGACAGCGAGCTTAGAGAACGTCGTGGTGAACTTCAGCGACAAGAATCCCGACTTCTTCAAAAAGAAGAAAACTTGGAGCGTAAATCTGATCTATTAGATAAGAAGGATGAGATTTTAGAGCAAAAAGAATCTAAACTTGAAGAAAGACAACAACAAGTAGATGCAAAAGAGAGTAGTGTTCAAGCAATAATAATGAAACACGAACAAGAATTAGAACGCATCTCCGGTCTCACTCAAGAAGAAGCACGTAATGAACAACTGGAACGTGTTGAAAATGAATTGTCACAGGATATTGCAGTACTTGTTAAGGAAAAAGAACGTGAAGCGAAAGAAAAAGTCAACCAAACTGCAAAAGAGTTACTTGCGACGACCGTTCAAAGATTTGCAGCTGAACATACGTCAGAGTCAACGGTGTCAGTTGTTAACTTACCTAACGATGAAATGAAAGGACGTATCATTGGTCGAGAAGGACGTAATATTCGTACGCTTGAAACGTTAACGGGTATTGATTTAATTATTGATGATACACCAGAAGCAGTTATTTTATCTGGTTTTGACCCAGTTCGTCGTGAAATTGCAAAAACGGCATTGATTAATTTAGTATCAGATGGTCGTATTCATCCGGGACGTATTGAAGATATGGTCGACAAAGCACGACGTGAAGTAGATGAAATTATCCGAGAAGCAGGGGAACATGCGACATTTGAATTGAATGTACACAATATGCATCCTGATCTTGTGAAAATTTTAGGACGTATGCACTACCGTACAAGTTATGGTCAAAACGTACTGAAACATTCTATTGAGGTGGCACATTTATCAGGAATGTTAGCAGCTGAATTGAATGAAGATGTCACGATTGCCAAACGTGCAGGTTTATTGCACGACATTGGTAAGGCGATTGACCATGAAGTGGAAGGCAGTCACGTAGAAATTGGCGTGGAACTTGCGAAAAAATACGGAGAATCGCCAACTGTTATTAATGCGATTCATTCACATCACGGCGATGTTGAACCGACATCTATTATTTCAATCCTTGTGGCAGCAGCTGACGCATTATCAGCAGCTCGTCCAGGTGCGCGTAAAGAAACATTAGAAAACTACATCAAGCGTCTCGAACGCTTGGAGGCCATTTCAGAGAACTACGATGGTGTTGAAAAGGCATTTGCGATTCAAGCAGGACGTGAAATTCGCGTGATTGTATCGCCAGAAGCCATTGATGATTTACAATCCCATCGATTGGCAAGAGACATTAAAGACCAAATTGAAGGTGAACTTCAATATCCAGGTCATATCAAAGTGACAGTTGTTCGTGAGACGAGAGCAGTCGAATATGCAAAATAATAAAAAACAACCTCAATATTGGGGTTGTTTTTTTGTGCAGTATTTGAAGATGAAGGTTCAAATGATAGTCCGAAAAACAAACTATACAATGGGACCTTCAATTTAAATTTGAAATTTCATGTAAAGCAGTAACTGACTGGCATGAGAATATGTTTTTACAAGCTTTTTTCACACCTACTCGATTTTGCAAGTGAACCTTTATAGAAAAATGAGATGCCTATCATATTCACTAGCTTGAAATGGACAATGAAAAAATGTAAATTTTGTCTCACTTTCATTCAAGCGAATATTTGAATAACAATCAAAATTGCGTTATATTATAATCAAGTGAATACTTGAATGAAAGTGGGTGATAGTTATGGCTCAAGATCCAATGGGATGTGATGCATTTTTCATTGATGAGCAACATGTGCGCGAGGCGAAAGAAACATTGGCGCAAACAAATATTGAAAGTGTGAGTTTGATGTTTAAAAGCATTGCCGACATCAATCGTGCCAAAATAACGTATTTATTATGCGTGCATGATGAGTTATGTGTTTGTGACTTGGCAGAAATCTTACATTTAACCGTTGCGAATACATCGCATCATTTACGTTTGCTATATAAAAATGGTGTGGTTACTTATCGCAAAGAAGGTAAACGTGCATTTTATCGTATTTATGATGAACATATTCGTCAAATTATGATGATTTCAATTGCACATAAAGAAGAGGTGGTTAGCGATGACGAATAAGCAAACAACGTATCGTGTAGAGGGTATGTCATGTGCCAACTGTGCTGCAAAATTTGAACGTAATGTTGCGGCATTGCCATCCGTAGAATCAGCAACTGTTAATTTCGGGGCATCCAAAATTTATGTTACAGGAACGCCAACGCTAAAAGAGATTGAAGCAGCAGGTGCGTTTGAAAATATTTCTGTTTTTGATGATCAAGCCCCAAAAGTTAAACAACAAGATGAAAAAGAGGGTCATGAACCACAAACAATATTTGAAAAACTAAAACATTTTCTTGAGAATAATCAGTCATTATGGTTTGCGACATTATTAATTGTATTTGGCTATATATCACAGGTTTTATATGGTTCGGACGCAATACTTACGCCGTTATTATTTGCCAGTGCTGTTGTAATCAGTGGCATGACGCTGATTAAAGAAGGGCTTAGAAACTTATTCCATTTTGAATTCGATATGCGAACATTGATGACGATTGCCGTTATTGGTGGTATGTTGATTGGCGAATGGGGAGAAGTGGCCGTTGTTGTGGTTTTATTTGCGTTAAGTGAAGCGTTAGAAGAATTTTCAATGCATAAAGCACGTGATGCAATGGCGTCATTGATGACGATTGCTCCCGATACAGCAACTGTGTTACGTGACGGTAAGCATGTTGAATTACCAGTTGAAGATGTCAGCGTTGGCGATGTGTTATATGTCAAAGCTGGACAAAAAATTGCGTTAGATGGTGTTGTGCAATCAGGTCATGCGACTGTGAATCAAGCTGCGATTACAGGTGAGTCCATTCCGGTTGAAAAAGTGATTGGCGATGAAGTATATGCGGGCACGTTAAATCATGATGGATTGTTAGAAATTGAAGTGACGAAAGGTGCAGCTGATACAACGATTGCGAAAGTGATTGAAATGGTGGAAGCAGCACAACTCAATAAAGCACCTGCACAAGCATTTATCGAGCGTTTTGCGCAGTATTATACACCATTAATTATGCTCATAGCGGTAGGCGTTGCTGTGATACCGCCTTTAGTAACGGGTGGCGATTGGTACGATTGGATTTACCAAGGTCTGTCCGTACTTGTGGTCGGTTGTCCGTGTGCGTTAATTATTTCAACGCCTATTTCAATTGTATCGAGTATTAGTACTGCTGCGAAAAATGGTGTACTCATTAAAGGCGGCATTCATTTAGAACAGATGAGCAAAATTAAAACGATGGCATTTGATAAAACAGGTACATTGACCATGGGAGAACCGAGTGTTGTGGATGTTATAAACTTAACAGCACAACAAGATGAAGAAGCGGTGTTGGCACGTGCTGCTGCATTAGAACATACGACGCAACATCCGCTTGCTCGAGCGATTGTCAACTATGTAGAAACGCAAAATATTTCGTATAATGTAACGTTGGATCACGTACAAAGTATGACTGGACAAGGTATCCAAGGTACGTTTGGCGAACATACGATGACGATAGGACAGCCTCAATTATTCGAAGCTAGCTTAACAGCACATGTGCGTCAATTAGTCGAAACACAGCAACAACAAGGGCGCACAGTTGTATTGGTTATGGAAGATGAAATGCTTAAATTATTAATTGCGCTACAGGATAAAGTACGCCCACAATCTAAAAAAGTCATTGCGCAGTTAGCAGATTTAGGTGTCACATGCCGTGTTATGTTAACAGGTGATAACACATTTACTGCGAATACGATAGGTGAAGAAGTCGGTATTACAGATGTATACGCGAACTTGATGCCAGAAGATAAATTGACGTATATTGAACGTCTTGCCGAATCACAGTCTGTCGCAATGGTGGGTGACGGTGTTAACGATGCACCCGCACTGGCGCGTGCAGATGTCGGTATTGCGATGGGTGGTGCAAGTACGGATACAGCGCTCGAAACGGCAGATATTGCATTGCTCAGTGATGATATGTCAAAATTACCGTATGCGATACGTTTAAGTCGTCTAACAATGCGTACGATTAAGTGGAATATTGCGATTGCACTTGGTCTTAAAATAATTGCATTGTTGCTCGTTATTCCAGGATGGCTTACATTATGGATTGCGATTATGTCTGATATGGGTGCGACAATTCTTGTTACACTGAATGCGATGCGTCTTTTATACGTTAAAGATGTGTCCTAACATTGACATCACATATGAGCACGCTAAAATATATAAGAGAGTATTTTGATCGTAGGCAATCAAACTGAAGTTGGGACATTCATAGGAACATTTAAATTCAATTTGAGATTTCATATAGTAGGCAGTAGCTGACTGGTATGAAAATGCGCTTTGACAAGCTTTTTTACACCTAGTCAGCCTTGCCGGGGTGGGACAACGGAATCTTTTTTGATAAATGAGATGCCTGTCCCACTCCCATGTTTAGATTGCCTATGTCAATGAATAGAGAGGACATAGCGGATGAGAATATTATTTATTGGAGATATCGTAGGCAAGGTTGGTCGACAAGCGATTTCGGATTATTTGTCTCAGCTAAAGCAACATTATCGTCCAACAGTAACGATTGTAAATGCTGAAAACGCAGCACATGGGAAAGGGATTACTGAAAAGATTTATAAAGAATTGTTGCGTGAAGGTGTCGACTTTATGACGATGGGGAACCATACATACGGGCAGCGTCAAATATATGAGTTTATTGATGATGCCACACGCATGGTACGACCTGCGAACTTTCCAGATGAAGCACCAGGCATAGGTATGCGCATTATTCAACTGAATGATAAAAAATTAGCAGTTATTAATTTACAAGGCCGTGCGTTTATGCAAGATATTGATGACCCGTTCAAAAAAGCGGACCAGTTGATTAAAGAAGCACAAGCAGAAGCGGACTATATTTTTGTCGATTTTCATGCTGAAACGACGTCCGAAAAGAATGCGATGGGTTGGTATTTAGATGGCCGTGTAGGTGCGGTTGTAGGAACACATACACATATTCAAACATCTGATGAACGTATTTTGCCACAAGGTACGGCGTATATTACAGATGTCGGGATGACGGGCTATTATGACGGTATACTCGGTATTAACCGCGATGAAGTGATTGAGCGCTTTATTACGAGCTTACCACAACGCCATGTCGTGCCTGATGAAGGACGTAGTGTATTATCAGGTGTCTTTGTAGAGTTGAGACCTGACGGGACTGCGAAACATATTGAGCGTATTTTAATAAATGAAGATCATCCAGAGATTGGTACAAAAGCATTTAGAAATTAAGTAGAACCAGCGTGATGCGTAAAATAGCTTTTTATTTTATCGAATCACGAAGTTGTGTCGAAAATTCTGCTTTTAGGACACCAGTGCACCAATTGATTGTGAGCCAGTTCAGTATCGTCCATTAGTATGATTTTTTGTAAAACCCACTATTTTATTGCACATATAGTGGGTTATTTTGATATGATAAACAATGAAGTTAAACGTGTAGGAGGCTAAACGAATGAAATCTCAAATATCGTGGAAAGTCGGCGGACAACAAGGTGAAGGGATTGAATCTACGGGTGAAATCTTTGCCACTGCCATGAACCGTAAAGGCTATTATTTATACGGCTATCGTCACTTTTCTAGCCGCATCAAAGGCGGACACACTAACAATAAAATTCGTGTGTCGACAACACCTGTACATGCGATTAGTGATGATTTAGATATATTAGTTGCATTTGATCAAGAAACGATCGCATTGAACCATCATGAAATGCGTGAAGACAGTGTGATTTTAGCTGATAGTAAAGCAAAACCGGAAAAGCCGGAAGATTGTAAGGCACAGTTAATTGTGATGCCATTTACAGCGGTAGCTAAAGAATTAGGCACAACATTGATGAAAAACATGGTGGCAATTGGTGCGACAGCGGCGTTAATGTCATTAGATAAAGCACCATTTGAAACGCTTATTACAAGTATGTTCGAGAAAAAAGGTGACAAAGTCGTTGACCTAAACATTCAAGCATTACATGAAGGTTATCGTTTAATGCAAGATGAATTATCAAATATTAACGGTGACTTTGATTTGGCAGAAAGCGACAATGTCCCACATCTATACATGATTGGTAACGATGCAATCGGTTTAGGTGCCATTGCAGGTGGTTCACGCTTTATGGCTGCGTATCCAATTACACCAGCATCTGAAATTATGGAATATATGATTGAACACTTACCTGAAGTCGGCGGTACAGTTATTCAAACTGAAGATGAAATCGCTGCAGCAACAATGGCAATCGGTGCGAACTACGGTGGCGTTAGAGCATTCACTGCCTCTGCAGGACCAGGTTTATCGTTAATGATGGAAGCGATTGGTTTATCAGGTATGACTGAAACACCACTTGTCATTATGAATACACAACGTGGTGGCCCATCAACTGGTTTGCCAACAAAGCAAGAACAATCTGACTTAATGCAGATGATTTACGGTACACATGGCGATATTCCAAAAATCGTCTTGGCACCAACAGATGCGGAAGATGCGTTTTATCTAACAGTAGAAGCCTTTAACTTGGCTGAAATGTATCAATGTCCAGTCATTTTATTAAGTGACTTACAATTGTCACTCGGTAAACAAACAGTCAAACAATTAGATTACGACAAGATTGAAATTAATCGTGGCGCAACGATTTTAGAAGATATTGAACGTGATCCTGAAGATAAAGACTATTATAAACGCTACGAAGTGACTGAATCAGGCGTGTCACCAAGACCAGTTCCTGGCGTTAAAGGCGGTATTCACCACGTTACAGGTGTTGAACATAACGAACAAGGGAAACCAAGTGAAGCAGCACAAAACCGTCAAGATCAAATGGACAAACGTATGCGTAAAACAGAAAACTTACGCATTGAAAAGCCAGTTGAAGGTACGTTGAAGCATGACGATGCAGACATTCTTTACCTTGGATTTATCTCAACAAAAGGTGCGATTCAAGAAGGTACCGCACGCTTAGAAGCAGAAGGTCATAAAGTGGAACATTTACAAATTCGTCAATTGCATCCATTCCCAACTGACGTCATTCAAGAAGCGGTGGATCGTGCACGTAAAGTCGTTGTCGTTGAACATAACTACCAAGGACAACTTGCGAATATTATCAAAATGAATGTGAATTTAGGCGATAAATTAGTAAACCAAACAAAATATGATGGCACACCATTCTTGCCACATGAAATCGAAATGAAAGGTTTATCACTTTTAAATTCACAAAAGGAGAGACTCTAATTGGCTACATTCAAAGATTTTAGAAATAATGTCAAACCGAACTGGTGTCCAGGATGTGGCGACTTCTCAGTTCAAGCAGCGATTCAAAAAGCAGCAGCGAACGTCGGTTTAGAACCAGATGAAGTGGCATTAATTACTGGGATAGGTTGTTCTGGACGTCTTTCAGGTTATGTTAATTCATACGGCGTGCACTCAATTCATGGACGTGCATTGCCACTTGCACAAGGTGTTAAAATGGCAAATCGCGACTTAACAGTCATTGCTTCAGGTGGTGACGGCGATGGTTACGCGATTGGTATGGGTCATACAATCCACGCGTTACGTCGAAATATGAACATTACGTATATCGTTATGGATAACCAAATTTACGGTCTAACAAAAGGACAAACATCACCTTCATCAGCACCTGGATTTGTAACGAAAACAACGCCAAAAGGGAATATCGAACAAAATGTTGCACCGCTTGAGTTGGCATTGTCATCAGGCGCAACATTTGTCGCACAAGGTTTCTCAAGTGACATTAAAGCATTAACAAAAATGATTGAAGATGCGATTAATCATGATGGTTTCTCATTTGTGAATGTTTTCTCACCATGTGTTACTTATAATAAAATCAATACGTATGATTGGTTTAAAGAACATCTGACTGACTTGAATGATATTGAAGATTACGATACGTCAGATAAGCAACGTGCGATCAAAACGGTTGTTGAACACAATTCGTTAGTTAAAGGAATCGTGTACCAAGATACAGAAACACCATCATATGAATCACAAATTGAGACGTTTGGTGAAACACCTTTAGCACATCAAGATATTAAGTTAACATCATCACAATTTGAATCATTAACAAAACAATTTGTATAAGATATAGATGGACGAATAGAGCTGGAGTACCGTGGTAATGTGGTATTTCAGCTTTATTTATGTGCTGTTATTGAGTGATTATATTATTGAGCCATTCGGTAAAAGAATATATAGTTGAGATAATAGAGAAAGATTGCCAAAAATATGAGAAAGGGGGATGTATTATGGCTACAGTCAGTTTTACTACAAATTATATTTTTGACAATCAAGGCGCACAAAAACTTGTTGAAGCAATGGAAAAGAGTGAACATACGAAAGTGAACAGAGTTGAAATCCATGCGAAGCGTTTGAAGCATAAAAAGGAACTTGAAAGTTTTATGGAAAAAGTGGAACAAGCATGAGGATTAACGATGTTTCACTATTGCTCGCTTTAATAAATGGGTATCACTAAGCGCAGACTTCATATTGCCACGACAAGATATGACAAATTGCACTTTGCGTTTTTTTCTAATATAATGGAGAGATGATATAAGGGCAGAAAGGGTTTTGCATGTGAATGAAGAACAAAGAAAAGCTGGCACGTTAGACGTACTGGCAAATCGTAAAGATAAAGCTGAAGAGAAAGATTATAGTAAATACTTCGACCACGTTTATCAGCCACCAAGTCTAAAGGAAGCGAAAAAGCGTGGGAAAGAAGAGACGGTTTATAATCGCGACTTCCAAATCGACGAAAAGTATCGTGGTATGGGGAAAGGTCGTACGTTCTTAATTAAGACATATGGTTGTCAAATGAATGCGCATGACACGGAAGTAATGGCGGGTATTTTGACGGCGCTAGGCTATACGCCAACAGAAGACGTCAATGTAGCAGATGTCATCCTATTAAATACATGTGCGATTCGTGAAAATGCTGAAAACAAAGTGTTCGGCGAAATTGGTAACTTGAAACATATTAAACAAGAACGTCCAGATTGTTTAATCGGTGTTTGTGGTTGTATGTCACAAGAAGAATCTGTTGTAAACAAAATCTTAAAATCTTACCAAAATGTCGACATGATTTTTGGTACACACAACATTCATCGTCTTCCACAAATTTTAGAAGAAGCGTATCTTTCTAAAGCGATGGTTGTCGAAGTATGGTCCAAAGAAGGCGATGTCATCGAGAACTTGCCGAAAGTGCGTGAAGGTCGCATTAAAGCATGGGTGAACATTATGTATGGTTGTGACAAGTTCTGTACATACTGTATCGTGCCATTCACACGTGGGAAAGAACGTAGTCGTCGCCCACAAGATATTATTGATGAAGTGCGCGACTTAGCATGCCAAGGATACCAAGAGATTACGTTGTTAGGTCAAAATGTGAACTCTTACGGTAAAGATTTAGACGATATCGAATACGGTCTTGGCGATTTATTAGAAGATATTGCGAAGATTGATATTCCACGTGTTCGTTTCACTACGAGCCACCCTTGGGACTTTACAGATCGCATGATTGAAGTGATTGCGCAAGGTGGTAATATCGTGCCACACATCCATTTACCGGTACAATCGGGTAATGACCAAGTGCTAAAAATTATGGGCCGTAAATATACGCGTGCAAGTTATTTAGATCTTGTTAACCGTATTAAACAAGCAATTCCTAATGTGGCATTAACAACGGATATTATCGTTGGCTATCCGAATGAAACAGAGGAACAATTTGAAGAAACATTGTCATTATATGAAGAAGTAGGTTTCGAGCATGCGTATACGTATCTCTACTCTCAACGTGACGGTACACCAGCAGCCAAGATGAAAGATAACGTACCGACAGACGTGAAAAAAGCGCGTCTACAACGTTTGAACCAATTAGTCGGTAAGTACTCAGCAGAAGCATTAAAAGCTTATGAAGGTAAAACTGTTAAAGTGCTTTGTGAAGGTGCAAGTAAGAAAGATGAAGAAGTGTTAGCGGGCTACACGGAACGCAACAAGTTAGTCAACTTCCGTGCACCAAAATCAATGATTGGTAAAATTGTAGATGTGAAAATTGTTGAAGCGAAACAATATTCATTAAACGGTGAATTTGTAGGTGTGAGTGTTGCAACGCTGGTGAGTCAATAATGACTTCCAAAGAGGATGTATTACAAAAGGCGCGTGAACTACAACAAGCAATTCAAGACTTGGAGACGGTTCGTTACTATCAACAAGTCGAACAGCAAATTCATGAAAATGAACAAATAGCGCAACATATGAATACATTAAAGCAACAACAAAAACAATCTGTAAACTTACAAAACTATCATAAACCCGTTGCATATCAACGTTCGGAATCAACCATTCAAGCGATTCAATCAGAAATTGACGATATTCCTATTGTGTCAGAATTTCGCCAAGCACAGCGTGAAGCGAATGATACGATACAGTTTATTATTGAAACATTAGCGGATGGCATTGATGTTGCACAAGTGGGCACACTCGACGATCGAAAGGAGGATGACAATGAACAATAGAAAACTGACATTAACAGCATTATTTATCGCACTCAATGTCGTATTAAGTACGGTCATTGTCATTCCAATTGGTCCGATTAAAGCAGCACCCGTACAACATTTTATCAATGTGCTGAGCGCTGTATTGTTAGGCCCTTGGTTCGGCCTTGCACAAGCGTTCTTATCATCTACCATTCGTGTGTTGCTGGGAACGGGGACACCTTTTGCATTTCCAGGTAGTATGATTGGTGTACTTCTTGCAAGTCTGTTCTATTACGTGAATCGCCATCTGTTTGTTGCGGCGATTGGCGAAGTGATTGGTACAGGGATTATCGGTAGCTTAGTGTGTATTCCACTCGCTTGGCTATTACATTTGGAAGGCTTTTTAATAAAACCACTGATGGCTGCGTTTATCGTATCAAGTATGCTTGGTGCAGTAGTCAGCTATGCGTTACTAATCGTGTTGAAAAGACGTGGTTTGTTAAGCAAAATACAAAAATATACGAAACACAAGTCGAAATGACGAATGGGCTAGACGAATTGAATGTTGCATATCGTCTAGCCTTTATACATAGTTCTAATGAATGATAAATAGAGATTTAAAGGAATGTGATAATAGATGTCAAATGTAACACCGATGATGAAGCAGTATCTCTCAATAAAATCTCAACATCAAGATGCGCTACTGTTTTTTAGATTAGGCGATTTTTATGAATTATTTTATGATGATGCGATTACAGCTGCACGCGTGTTAGAAATTACACTCACGAAACGCGATGCGAAAAAAGCCAACCCGATTCCAATGGCTGGCGTACCGTTTCACTCGGCGGACGGTTATATCGAAACGCTTATTCAGAATGGCTATAAAGTAGCGATTTGTGAACAAATGGAAGACCCACGACAAGTAAAAGGAATGGTTAAGCGAGAAGTCGTACGTATTGTGACGCCTGGTACTGTTATGGAGCAAGGTGGCGTTGACGACACGCAAAATAACTATATTTTAAGTTTTGTTCATGATGGCGATTATGCGTTGAGTTACTGTGATATTTCAACGGGAGAATTAAAGGTCACACATTTTGAAGATGAGAGTACGTTAATTAATGAAGTGACGACGATTAAACCGAATGAAATTGTCGTATCACAGCCGCTTTCAGATAGTTTGAAACGTCAGTTCAGTATAATTACGGAGACGATTACAGTACGTGAGGCGATTTCAGAAACGCAGTACGATGTGAATCAGCTGGATCATCCTCAAATGCAGCAAGCGGTACAAATTTTGCTTGACTATATTTATGATACGCAGAAACGAGATATGTCACATATTGAACCGGCCGTCGTTTATCGTGCGCTCGATTATATGAAAATGGACTACTATGCGAAACGTAATCTTGAATTAACGGAAAGTATTCGCTTGAAGTCTAAAAAAGGGACATTATTATGGTTGATGGATAAAACGAAAACACCAATGGGCGCAAGACGTTTGAAACAATGGATTGATCGACCGTTGATTCAACAAGCAGAAATTGTTAAACGTCACGAAGCGGTGTCACAGTTTTTAAATTACTTTATTGAGCGTGCCACACTCAGAGATTATTTAACAGAAGTGTATGATATTGAACGTTTAGTAGGACGTGTCAGCTTTGGGAATGTCAATGCGAAAGACCTTGTACAACTGAAGCATTCGATTGCACAAATTCCAGCGATAAAAGCATTATTACAAACAATTGATCATGAAGCCATTGCACATTTTAATGCGTTAGAACCTTTGGAAGACCTATTAGCGGTATTGGAAAGAAGTCTAGTGAACGAACCGCCATTATCAGTCAAAGAAGGCGGTCTGTTCAAAACTGGATTCAATGAAGAATTAGATAGCTATTTAGATGCATCACGTAACGGAAAACAATGGCTTGCGGAATTACAAGCAAGAGAACGTGAACGTACAGGCATTAAATCGCTCAAAATTAGCTTCAATAAAGTATTCGGTTATTATATCGAAATCACACGTGCCAATTTAGCACAGTTTGATCCAGTCGCACACGGTTATGAACGTAAACAAACGCTATCCAATGCTGAGCGTTTTATTACAGATGAATTAAAAGAAAAAGAAAGCATGATTCTCGGCGCACAAGATAAAGCCATTGAACTTGAGTATCAGTTGTTCACAGAGTTACGTCAGTATGTGAAACAATTTACAGAACGCCTACAACAACAAGCCAAAATCATCTCGGAACTCGATTGCTTACAAAGTTTTGCGGAGATTGCACAACAATATAATTATGTGCGTCCGACATTTAGTGAAAATCGCACATTATCACTTGTGGATTCACGCCATCCGGTAGTAGAGCGTGTAATGGACTACAACGATTATGTGCCGAACGACTGTCACTTAGATGATGACACATACATTTATTTAATTACTGGTCCGAATATGTCTGGGAAATCTACCTATATGAGACAAGTTGCGATTATTAGTATTATGGCGCAAATGGGGGCATTCGTTCCATGTAAGTCAGCACAGTTACCGATTTTTGACCAGATTTTCACGCGTATTGGTGCGGCGGATGATCTTGTATCAGGAAAAAGTACATTTATGGTCGAAATGTTGGAAGCACAAAAAGCATTGCGTTATGCGACAGCGGACAGTTTAATTATTTTTGATGAAATCGGACGTGGTACGTCGACATACGATGGTTTGGCACTGGCGCAAGCGATGATTGAGTATGTTGCGGAAACGTCACAGGCGAAAACATTGTTCTCAACGCATTACCATGAGTTAACAGAATTAGACCAGTCATTGCCATGCTTGAAGAACGTCCACGTAGCAGCAAACGAATATAAAGGCGAATTGATTTTCTTACACAAAGTTAAAGAAGGGGCTGTCGCGAACAGTTATGGTATTCAAGTCGCACAGTTAGCCGATTTACCGGAAGCTGTTATCGCACGTGCGAAGGTGATTTTGGATGCTTTTGAATCGCATGATAAACCAACTGCGATTGCGGCAACGGCTTCTGAGCATGACGAAGGGCAAGAGATACCAGAAGTACAGCGTGAAACACAGGAACCAGCAAAGGCACAATCAGGCGAAACGATTTACGAACAACCGACATTTGATTTATTTGAACCGACTGCAGAGAGTGAAATCGAACAAGAAATTAAAAAATTGAACATTTCACAAATGACGCCGTTAGATGCATTAGTCAAATTAAGTGAACTGCAAAATCGATTGAATTAGAAGGTGACACGATGGGAAAAATTAAAGCATTACAAACGTCACTTGCCAATAAAATTGCAGCAGGTGAAGTGGTTGAACGTCCAAGCTCAGTTGTTAAAGAATTACTAGAAAACAGTATTGATGCAGGTGCAACGGAGATTAACGTCGAAGTTCAAGAAGCGGGTGTGGCATCCATTCGCGTTGTTGATAACGGATCAGGCATTGAAGAAGATGACTTATCGCTCGTGTTCCATCGTCATGCTACGAGTAAGCTATACGATGATGACGATTTATTCCATATTCGTACACTTGGATTCCGTGGTGAAGCGCTAGCAAGTATTGCTTCAGTCGCCAAAGTCACATTACAAACATCAACAGATGGCATAGACGGCTATGAAGTATACGCGGAAGAAGGGGCAATTTTGTCTCAAAAACCAGCACGTGCACGTCAAGGCACAGATATTTTGGTTGCGAACTTGTTTTACAATACCCCTGCACGTTTGAAGTATATTAAAAGTTTGTATACAGAACTGGGCAAGATAACCGATATTATGAACCGCATGGCAATGAGCCACCCAGATATTCGTATGTCATTGATGAGTGACGGCAAAAAAATGCTACAAACGAATGGTTCAGGTCGCACAAATGAAGTGATGGCAGAAATATATGGTATGAAAGTCGCACGTGATTTACTGCATATTACTGGTGAAACGAGTGACTATGAAATTGAAGGCTATATTGCCAAACCAGAACATTCACGCAGTAACCGCCATTACATTTCATTGTTTATCAACGGCCGTTATATTAAAAATTTTGTGTTAAATAAAGCGGTAGTGGAAGGCTATCATACATTATTAACGATTGGCCGTTACCCAATTGTCTATTTGAACATTAAGATGGATCCCATTTTAGTAGACGTCAATGTGCATCCGACAAAGTTAGAAGTACGTTTGTCAAAAGAAGACCAATTATACGCACTCATTGTTGAAAAAATACGTGAAGCGTTTCAAGACAAAATATTAATTCCGAAAAATGACTTAGACAAACACAAACCGAAAAAAGTGTTGGAACAGTTCGAACAACAGAAAATAGCGTTTGAGCAGCGCCAACAAATAACACCTGTACAACCGGATACGACACTTGAAAATGGTGCTACTTATGTAGAAGATGAGCGAGCAGAATCCAATGAGCAACCATCAGTGGTTCGTGAAGCGGCACCGACATATACGCCACCCGTTAATGAGCCGTCGCTATCACAAGACGAGGCTGAATCAACAGATGATCAGGATGCCTTCGCACAAGCACAACGTGAACTGCTGATGGATATGGACACAGCACCTGAACAAGCACCGGTACAAGAAGCTGCGCAACAAGCACCTGTTGAACAGCCAGCACAAGATCAGTCACGTGTGCCTTATATGGAAATTGTTGGTCAAGTGCATGGCACGTACATTGTGGCGCAAAATGATACAGGCATGTATTTGATTGACCAACATGCGGCACAGGAACGCATTAAATACGAATACTTCCGTGACAAAATCGGGGAAGTGACGAACGAAAATCAAAGTTTATTAATTCCACTAACCTTTAATTTTTCAAAAGATGAACAGTTGATCATTGAACAATCACGTGAAGAATTAGAAAAAGTCGGCATCTTTTTAGAACCATTTGGCGGTTATGATTATATTGTGAATAGTTATCCAGTATGGTTCCCACAAGAAGAAGTGGAAGAGATTATTAAAGATTTGATTGAGTATGTGCTCGCGCATAAAACGGTGAACATCGCCAAGTTCCGTGAAGAAGCGGCAATTATGATGAGCTGTAAAAAGTCGATTAAAGCCAACCATTACTTGAAGAAAGAAGATATGGCGCATTTGATTGATCAATTACGAGAAATGCAAGATCCGTTTACGTGTCCGCATGGTCGTCCCATTATTATTAACTTTACTAATTATGAACTAGAGCGATTATTTAAACGTGTTCAATAGTACATCTGAAAGGAATTACAAACAGTGAAACCTTATATTTTACCAGCGATTCGATCAATGAAAGACCTTGAAAAGTTAGCAAAAACGGATTATCAAACATGTGTACTATTAGACACACATATTAGTCACTTAAAAGGTATTATGCAGTTTATGCAGCAACGCCAACTTCAACCATACGTGCACATTGATTTGATCAAGGGCATGAGTCATGATGAATTTGCATGTGAATACATTGTTCAGCAGTATCGACCAAGAGGCATTGTATCTACAAAAATGAAAGTCATTAAAAAAGCGAAAGCACTTGGCGTCGTAACTATTTTTCGTGTATTTATTATCGATAGCCATGCATTGGAGCGTAGTATTGAACTCATCAAACGCCTTGAACCAGATTATGTAGAAGTATTACCTGGCATTGCAGATAAAGTCATCCAACAGATTCAGCAACAAACGGGCGCACGTGTCATTGCCGGTGGACTCATTAGTACAGAAGATGAAGTGCAACGTGCAGTGGATAGTGGCGCAACCTATATTACAACAAGTGACCGTAGCTTGTGGTAAATGCACGCAATAAAAGATAGTGTGATAGACGCTGATATATACAGCGCTGTGACACTATCTTTAATTTTATGTTGAAAAATTAAAACAAAAGTAATAAATATCTATAAAAATCAAAATTTTAATTTGACAGCGTTTTCATATCACTGTATTATTAATAGCAAGTTAATATAAGAATAGAGACTAAGAGATTTCTGCGTTCGTATTATATCTATTGGTGTAGTGCGTGTTGTAGTTGTCTCTTTTTTGCTAAGGAGGAACAGACATGAATATTTATTTAGCAGAATTTTTCGGGACAGCCCTTTTACTTTTAATGGGTGGCGGTGTTGTCGCTAACGTCGTACTAAGAAAGTCAAAAGGTGAAGCAGCAGACTGGATAGTTATTGCTGTCGGTTGGGGACTTGCTGTTACGTTAGGTGTCTACGCAGTCGGTCAGTTCTCAGGTGCGCATTTGAACCCTGCAGTTACCATCGCATTTGCCGTAACGGGTGATTTTGCATGGTCACAAGTGCCAGGTTACATCGTGGCACAAATGCTTGGTGCCATTGTCGGTGCAGCACTTACATGGTTAACATACTTACCACATTGGCGTGCAACAGATGATCAAGGTGCGAAGTTAGGTGTTTTCTCAACAGCACCTGGTATCCGTAACTACATGGCAAACTTCTTAACAGAGATTATTGGCACAGCTATTTTAATTGCAGGTTTATTATTTATCGGCGCAAACAAATTTACAGATGGTTTAAATCCATTAATCGTCGGTGCATTAATCGTCGCAATTGGTGTCAGCTTAGGTGGTCCAACTGGTTATGCAATCAATCCAGCCCGTGACTTAGGTCCACGTATCGCGCATGCGTTATTACCAATCCACAAAAAGGGTAGCAGTGACTGGTCATATGCAATCGTACCAGTACTTGGTCCTATCGTTGGTGGTATGTTAGGTGCGGTCATCTATCGCCTTGTATTTGAAAGTACATTCGATGTATGGACAATCATCACAGTCGTTCTTGTCGCATGTACACTCGTGCTCGGTCAGATCATGAACAAAAAATCTTCAAGAGATGACATCGCAAAAATTTAACTTTAAAATAATAGATAATGAATACGAATGATTCAGGGAGGCATCATATTATGGGAAAATATATTTTAGCAATTGACCAAGGTACAACGAGCTCAAGAGCCATTTTATTTGATGAAAAAGGAGAAATTTGTGGTATCTCACAACGAGAATTCAAACAACATTTTCCAAAATCTGGCTGGGTAGAACACGACGCAAATGAAATTTGGACGTCTGTTATTTCAGTAATGGCAGCCGTATTAAACGAAAACGACATTTCAGCATCTGAAGTCGCAAGTATTGGTATTACGAACCAACGTGAAACTACAGTCGTTTGGGATAAAAACACAGGTCGTCCAATCTATCACGCAATCGTTTGGCAATCACGTCAAACACAACATATTTGCGATCAGTTGAAAAAAGACGGTCACGAAGAACTATTCCGTCAAAAAACAGGCTTACTATTAGACCCATACTTCTCAGGAACAAAAGTTAAATGGATTCTTGATGAAGTAGAAGGTGCCCGTGAGAAAGCAGAAAACGGCGACCTATTATTCGGTACAATCGATTCATGGCTCGTATGGAAACTGTCAGGCGGACAAGCACACGTAACTGACTACACAAATGCGAGTCGTACGTTAATGTATAATATTCATGACTTAAAATGGGACGATGAATTACTTGAACTATTAGACGTTCCGAAAAATATGTTACCGGAAGTACGTCCTTCAAGTGAAATCTACTGTGAAACAAAAGACTATCACTTCTTTGGTCAAAATGTTCCAATTGCTGGTATCGCTGGTGACCAACAAGCCGCATTATTCGGCCAAGCATGTTTCGAACGTGGCGACGTTAAGAACACGTACGGTACAGGTGGCTTCATGTTGATGAACACAGGTGAAGAAGCTGTTATTTCTGATCATGGTTTATTAACAACAATCGCTTACGGTCTCGACGGCAAAGTACATTACGCATTAGAAGGCTCAATCTTTGTTGCCGGTTCAGCAATCCAATGGTTACGTGACGGCTTACGTATGATTCAATCAGCACCACAATCAGAAGACTATGCAACTCGCGTTGACGGTAGCGACGGCGTCTATGTCGTGCCAGCATTCGTAGGTCTTGGTACACCATACTGGGATTCTGAAGCACGTGGCGCAATCTTTGGTTTAACACGCGGAACGAAAAAAGAACACTTTATTCGTGCAACATTAGAATCACTTTGTTATCAAACACGTGACGTTATCGAAGCAATGGCACAAGATTCTGGTATCGAAGTGAATGGTTTACGTGTTGACGGTGGTGCCGTACAAAATAATTTCTTAATGCAATTCCAAGCTGATTTATTAAATATTGAGGTAGAACGCCCAGAAGTCAGCGAAACAACAGCATTAGGTGCCGCATACTTAGCAGGTATTGCGACAGGATTCTGGAAAGATCAATCACACGTTAGCAGTCATTGGAAATTGGAAAAAGCATTCAATCCTGAGATGCCTGAAGCGAAACGTGAGAAACTTTATACAGGATGGAAAAAAGCAGTTGAAGCAACGCAAGTATTCAAGTTAGACGAAGCGGAGTAACTGTGATATACTAAAGTCAAGTTAATAGAAGCACGCGAGATTAGGAGAGATTTTTCGTACAACTTTAAATAAGTCTGTAGGAGAAGTCTCTCCTTTTTTAGTACAAATAGGAGGTAGTTAGTATGGGTTTATCAACATTAAAGCGTCATTCAGTCAAAGAAAATATGAAACAAGGTACGTATGATTTAGTCGTTGTAGGTGGCGGTATTACAGGGGCAGGTATCGCACTTGATGCATCAGCACGTGGCATGAAAGTCGCACTCGTGGAAATGCAAGACTTCGCACAAGGGACAAGCTCTCGTTCAACAAAATTAGTACACGGTGGTTTACGTTACTTGAAACAATTCCAAATTGGTGTTGTCGCTGAAACAGGTAAAGAACGTGCTATCGTTTATGAAAACGGACCACACGTAACAACACCAGAGCGTATGTTATTACCAATGCACAAAGGCGGCACATTCGGTAAATTCTCAACATCTATCGGTTTAGCTGTATACGATTTCTTAGCAGGCGTTAAAAAATCAGAACGCAAAACAATGTTAAACAAACAACAAACAATGGACAAAGAACCACTAGTCAAACAAGAAGGTCTTAAAGGTGGCGGTTCATACGTTGAATATCGTACAGACGATGCACGTTTAACAATCGAAGTTATGAAAAAAGCAGCTGAACAAGGTGCAGACATCATCAACTATGCAAAAGTAACGAACTTCTTATATGACGATAAACAACAAGTCAAAGGTGTAACTGTTACAGACCGTTTAGAAAACGATACATTCGACATTCATGCGAAAAAAGTCGTCAATGCGACTGGTCCATGGGTAGACGAAGTACGTCGTGCAGACTACTCTAAAAACAACAAACAATTACGCTTAACTAAGGGTGTTCACGTTGTTATCGACCAATCTAAGTTCCCATTACAACAAGCTGTGTACTTTGATACAGAAAATGATGGTCGTATGATTTTCGCTATTCCACGTGATGGTAAAGCGTATGTTGGTACAACAGATACATTCTACGATAACGATAAAGCGAGCCCACAAGTAAACCAAGAAGACCGTGATTACTTAATTGATGCGATTAACTACATGTTCCCAACAGTGAATGTGTCTGATAGCGATATCGAATCAACTTGGGCAGGTATCCGTCCGTTAATTTTAGAAGAAGGTAAAGATCCATCTGAAATTTCACGTAAAGATGAAGTTTGGGAAGGTAAATCTGGCTTATTAACAATTGCAGGTGGTAAGTTAACAGGTTACCGTCATATGGCCGAAGATATTATGAACTTAGTTGAAAAACGCTTGAAACAAGAGTATGGCGATAAATTTAAAGCAGTGAACACTAAACACATCACGATTTCTGGTGGTGACGTAGGTGGTAGCGCAAACTTTGAAAACTTCGTTGCTGAAAAAGTAGAAGAAGCACGTAAATTCAACTTAGACCCACAACTTGCAGAATTCTTTGCGCGTCGCTATGGTTCTAACGTAGATACTATTTTTGAAATCGTTCAAGCTGCTAAACACCAAAACAGTGGCTTACCATTACAAGTTTATGTAGAACTTGTTTACGGTGTACAACACGAACTTGTCGTGAAACCAACAGACTTCTTCGTGCGTCGTACTGGCGATATTTACTTCAACATTGATGCGGTAATGCGTCATAAAGATGCGGTTATCGAAGTGCTTGCTGACTTAGTAGGTTATGATGAACATACAAAAGCACAATACAAAGCAGAACTTGAACAAGCAATTGATGAAGCACGCTTTGGTCAACATCAACCAGCTGAAGCATAAT
Source organism: Staphylococcus rostri (assembly GCF_002902145.1). GTDB lineage: Bacteria > Bacillota > Bacilli > Staphylococcales > Staphylococcaceae > Staphylococcus > Staphylococcus rostri. The sequence continues at coordinate 79,208 of NZ_PPRF01000040.1, forward strand.
AAGCGCTAATAAAATATTCTAAAACCATTGGCTTGTCAGTGATACATGGACATATCATTGTTACATGTACACTGTCGCCAATGGTTTTTCTTTGTATAAATTTAGGTGTTCAAAAGCATTTTCTGTCTCATGACCAATGTTTTGAAGTAATGAAACAATTAAAGTATAAAGCACCTAAACATTACTAAATTGCCAATTCAGTCCACCGTCAATAAAATGGTTATGGTAAAGTATAGATAGGATAAATGACGAAAGGTGGAGAGATAAGATGGTCAAACATGAAGCAATGAAGATGACAATGACAGATGGCACAATGCTCGAAACCAAAGTTGATCGTGCCGACAGAGAGGCAGTTGGCATCATTCATATTTTTCACGGTATGGCTGAACATATGGATCGCTATGAACCACTTGTCAACAAACTGAATGAACGTGGCTACCATGTCATCCGTCATAATCATCGCGGTCACGGGAAAGAAATTGATGGGATTCGTGGACATTTTGATTCTATGGAACAAGTCGTCACAGATGCGAATGAAGTACAAACGACATTGCGCAATGACTTAGGACAACAGCTACCGTATATTGTAATCGGGCATTCAATGGGATCGATTATTGCACGTCAATATGCCGAAACATACCCTGAAACATTGCAAGGTCTGATTTTAAGTGGTACGGGTTACTTCCCGAAATGGCAAGGGTATCCGTCGTTTGTTGCCCTGAAGCTTATTACATTGTTGTTTGGATCAACGAAACGATTAGATTGGGTCAATCACCTTGTAACAGGTCGCTTTAACAAACAATTCAAACCACAACGAACAGTGAGCGACTGGATTAGTTCAGATCACGCAGAAGTAGACAAGTACATAAAAGATGCGTACTCAGGTTTTAATGTGTCGAACCAACTCGTGTATAGTGTCACACGCAGTATGATGAAGACGGGTGAATTGGCAAATATCCAACGAATGAACAAACGCGTCCCAGTTTTGCTTGTATCAGGCAAGGACGATCCATTTGGCGAAAATGGTAAAGGGATTCGTCGTCTCGCACGTCAACTGAAAAAAGGCGGTATTGAACACATTACAGTCCAATTGTATCCACATAAACGGCATGAAGTGTTATTTGAAAAAGACTATGAAAATGTTTGGAAACACCTATTAGACTGGATGAGTCGCCAAATTATACAAAAAACAAAAGAGAGTGAAGCACATGAGCAAAAATAAACCATTTCTTGTTGTGATTGTCGGACCGACTGCGAGCGGTAAGACAGCATTGAGTATAGAATTAGCCAAAGCGATTAATGGAGAAGTCATTAGTGGTGATTCTATGCAAGTATATAAGGGAATGGATATCGGTACAGCGAAGATTACGCAAGAAGAAATGGAAGGCATTCCACACCATTTAATTGATATCTTAAACCCAGACGAACCGTTTTCGGCTTATGACTTTCAACAACGTGTGAAGCCACTGATAGAAGCTATTACAGCGCGTGGTAAAGTGCCAATTATTGCGGGAGGTACAGGCTTATACATTCAATCCGTGATCTATGATTATCGTTTTGATGATGAAGCCGTATCAGCAGAGCGTGCGCAAGCGGTTGAAGCCCAAATGGCGGAACTTGCCGCGTATTCCAACGAAGCGTTACACGAATATCTTGGTACATTTGATCCGGAATCTCAAGAAGCGATTCATCCGAATAATCGTCAAAGAGTGGAGCGCGCGATTGTCTACTACTTGAAAACAAAAAAAGTTATGAGTAAACGTAAGAAAAGTACCCAGTTAACAGAAAATTATGATACATTAATAGCAGGGATAGAAATGTCGCGCGAAACATTATATCAAAGAATAAATAATCGCGTTGACATCATGTTGTCTCAAGGTTTATTGGATGAAGTGCAAGAACTGATTGATCAGGGATATGCATCGTGTCAGAGTATGCAAGCTATCGGTTATAAGGAAATGATCCCTGTTGTTACAGATGGTAAGGATGTAGATGTCGCAACTGAAGAACTTAAGCAACATTCACGCAACTATGCAAAAAGGCAGATGACCTGGTTCAAAAACAAATTAAATGTTCACTGGTTAGATAGAGAGAAGATGTCACTTACTTCAATGTTATCTGAGCTCACAACCCAAATAAACAAAAGGAGATATGAAAATGGTTGAGAAAAGAAACATTCAAGATGAGTACCTTGAAACTTTCAAAAATGAAGAGAAGGAATTGACGGTCTTTTTAACAAATGGCTTTCAATTACGTGGTACATTACACGATTATGACAAGTATGTCATTGACTTCTTCTCACAAGATCGACATCATCTGATCTATAAACACGCGATTAGTACGTTTGTAGAAGGGGCACAATAATTTGAGTTGTGCGTAGTGCGTATGAATTGGGGAGTGGGGCAGGAATCTCATTTTTTAAAAGATTCCGTTGTCCCACCCCGGCAAGGCTGAGTAGGTGTGAAAAAAGCTTGTAAAAGCATATTTTCACACCAGTCAGCTACTGCCATCTACATAAATACTCAAAAATAAATTGAACGTTATTTGTTAAGGGGATGTGAACAGTTTGATTCAAGCAAGCTGTCGCACGCACTACCGATTGATTGAGCGAAGATGAAACGAATTATGTAATATGATAGAACGTCTTACTACATTGTGGTATGGCGTTTTATTATGCAAAAAAGCAGTATCACTGTGGCTTTGTGCCGACAATGATACTGCTTGTGTACTGCAAATTGATGGATGTGAGACAGATAGCTCACTCTTTTAAAAAGATTGTGTTGTCTTACGTGAAAAAACTTGAGAAAGTGTATTTTCACATCAGTCTACATCAATATTCAAACATAAATTGAATAATGTCCCAATTTCGAATGATTATAATACTTTCTCAATCGCATCTTTAATTTTTTCAGGTGGTTTTTGTGGAGAATATCGATGTATTACATTGCCTTCACGGTCGATTAAAAACTTTGTGAAATTCCATTTAATATTCTCGCTGAATAATCCTGATTGTTGCGCTTTAAGATAAGTAAATAATGGATGTGCATTTTCCCCATTGACATCAATTTTTTCGTGCATAGGGAATGTCACACCATAGTTTAATTTACAGTTCGTTTCAGCTTCTTGACCCGTTCCCGGTTCTTGCTTACCAAACTGATTACATGGAAAACCTAATACAGTAAATCCTTGATCACGATATGTTTCGTAAAGTTCTTGTAACCCTCCGAATTGTGATGTGAAACCACATTCACTTGCAGTATTCACAATAAGTAAAACATCACCTTGATACTTCGCAAGTGGATAGGTTGTGCCATCTGTCTGTGTGACTTCGATATCATATATACTCATAACAACCACTCCTTTATAATTAATATAGCACATTCCTCGGATATAGTCTTAACAAGCACACTGTGTTACAATAAAGTTTACTATGTTAAAGAACGAATGGTGATATGATGCATAATCAACAACCTTATACAACAGAAAAAGTACGTGAAAAAGCGGTCTTAATTGGTGTCGATCTCTATCAATCTGATTATGATTTTGATAGTACGATGGCAGAGTTAGATGCCTTAGCACATACATGCGAATTAGAGGTGAAAGGGGCCTTTTCGCAACGTAAAAACTATATGGACCAGCGCTTTTATGTCGGTAAAGGAAAATTACAAGAAATTGAAGACTTTATTGAATTTCATGATATTGATGTGTTGGTCACAAATGATGAATTAACGACCGCACAATCGAAAAATTTAAATAAAGCGTTAGGCATAAAAATTATTGACCGTACGCAACTAATACTTGAAATTTTCGCGTTGAGAGCAAAAAGTCGAGAAGGGCAACTCCAAGTCGAATATGCGCAATTAGATTATCTATTGCCACGCTTGATGGGGCACGGTAAAAGCTTGTCACGTCTTGGCGGTGGTATCGGGACACGTGGTCCGGGTGAAACGAAGCTAGAGACCGACCGCCGTCACATCCGTACGCGTATGACAGAAATCAAACGTAAGCTTTCTGAAGTGTCTGCACATCGAGAACGTTATCGTCAAAAAAGAGATCAACATGACGTCTTCCAAATTGCTTTGGTAGGTTATACTAATGCGGGGAAATCATCGTGGTTTAATACGTTAACAGACGCAGGGACCTATGAAAAGGATCAACTTTTTGCGACATTGGATCCTAAAACACGACAATTAAAGTTAAATGACGGTTTTGAAGTAATTATTTCAGACACAGTAGGTTTTATTCAAAAATTGCCGACGACTTTAATTGAAGCATTTAAGTCAACATTGGAAGAAGCAAAACGTGCAGACTTGTTGTTACATGTGGTAGATGCAAGCCATGCTGATTATAAAGCACAGTATGATACGGTTAATGACTTGATTAAAACATTAGAAATGGATACGATTCCGCAAATTGTGTTATTTAATAAGCGTGACCTACATACAGGTGAAATGCCAGTGACGAATAAACCAATGGTCTTTGTATCAGCAAAAGACGCCGATGATATTGAAACGGTTAAGAGAATGTTATTAACACAAATGAAACAACAAATGTCATACTATGAAACACGTGTACCAAGTCACGATGCAGATAAATTGTATCAGTTAAAACAACATACGTTAGTCACACGTCTTGAATTTGATGAAGGCGCAGAAGATTATATTGTTGAAGGGTATAAAAAATATAGAAAGTAGCGGGAACATGAGCAAATTAACACAAATTATTGAACAAGTAGAACATACATTAACACCATATTTTAAAGAAATTGAAACACGTGCGTATCATAACCAAGCAAAAGTATTAGACGCTTTCCATAAAGTGAAAATTTCAGAATCTGATTTACTGGGCACAACAGGATATGGCTATGATGACTTTGGGCGAGATCATTTAGAAGCGGTTTATGCTGAAACGTTTAAGGCAGAAGATGCGCTCGTTCGTCCACAAATTATTTCAGGGACACATGCGATTACCGTTGCGTTACAGAGCTTGTTGAAACCGGGAGATGAACTGATGTATATTACTGGAAGCCCGTATGACACTTTATTAGAAGTTATTGGCGTTAACGGCTCTGGTATTGAAAGTTTAAAAGAATATGGCATTGGTTATCGTGAAGTACCATTGAATCATGGCGCAATTGATATTGATGCTGTGAATGAAGCGATTAGCGCAGAGACAAAAGTTATCGCAATCCAACGTTCAAAAGGTTACGACCAACGACCTTCAATTACGATTGACGAGATTGAAAATGCGATTCAACAAATCAAAAAAGTACATCCAGAAGTGATTGTTTTTGTCGATAACTGTTATGGTGAATTTGTAGAAACACGTGAACCAATTGAAGTAGGTGCAGACGTAATCGCCGGTTCATTAATTAAAAACCCAGGTGGCGGCCTTGCGAAAATTGGTGGTTACATTGCAGGGCGTAAAGATTTAATTGAACGTTGTGGTTATCGCTTAACAGCACCAGGTATTGGGAAAGAAGCAGGTGCCTCATTAAGTGCCCTACATGAAATGTATCAAGGCTTTTTCTTGAGCCCACACGTTGTTAGCCAAAGTTTAAAAGGTGCATTATTTACAAGTCTATTATTGGAAAAATGCAATATGCAAACAACACCAAGCTATGACACACCGCGTACCGACTTAATTCAAACAGTATCATTCGAGAATGCCGAACAAATGATCAAATTCTGTCAAAGTATTCAACACGCATCTCCCATTAATGCCCAATTCAGTCCAGAACCAAGCTACATGCCAGGTTATGAAGACGATGTCATTATGGCAGCAGGTACTTTTGTGCAAGGTGCTTCAATTGAGCTTACCGCAGACGGTCCAATCCGCGCGCCATATGAAGTATATGTGCAAGGTGGCTTGACATACGAACACGTTAAGATAGCTGTGACACGTGCAGTAGAAGATATGATCAATGAAGGCTTGATCGAGCTTTAAGCATACGAAAACACCCCCATCTTTTTCGAGAGGGGGTGTTTTTGTATTACAGAGTAGTAAAACTGTATAGCACTGATGTTTGTGATATATGGTGTTTCACTTATACCAAAAATTACAGAGTACTAAAACTAGTCATCGCATTTTTACGAATCTTGTTAGGTTTCACTTATACCAAAAATTACAGAGTACTAAAACCTCTAGCGTTATTATAACTTAGAATATTGATAATTTCACACATAATTTTGATAAGCCTTAATTGATAAGCCATAATGGCAACAAGGGAAAAGGGATCAGAAGGTGACAATATCAAATTTATGACTTCCCTCTTAAAATGGTTTGTTGCTCAACAAAAGATTCACCTGCTTAAACAAGAAGTTTTCAAGTTGAAAGAACAGAATAGGCTACTGACAAAATCTTTAGTTGAAAGCATTTTTGAGTAGTAGTATTTAGAATGTTTAACATTATTCCAGTCTGTTTTGTATTACGTATGTGTTGATTTTGAATTTCATGTCAGGTTTTCTTACATATTTTTGAAATACATAAAATTATGTGCTAATGTTAAGACAAGTTCAAAAGTTCAAGGAGATGGCATAGATGAGTAATGATACAATTCGACGTAATATGCCGGTCTTTCCGATGAGTGTTGTTAGTAAGTTAACGGAGTTGTCTCCACGACAGATTCGTTACTATGAAACACATGAACTAATCAAACCCTTTCGTACTGATGGTAAGAAACGCCTGTTTTCTTTAAATGATTTAGAGATATTGTTGTCAATTAAGCATTTATTAGAAAAGGGCTTCAATATGAAAGGGATTAAGCAAATTATGTTAGCAGAAGAAAGCAGTACATTAAATGATGAAGAAGAGCGTCTAAGAAAACAAATGATTGTGGATACGACGCAGAAACCGCAACGTGAATCTATTCCACTTAATCGTGGTGACTTATCGCGCTTTTTTAAATAACTCATACTGGGGGACAAGATGCAATGACAAAGCAAAAGTTTACTAAGGATGATATTAGAAGGTTTGCCGAGGAACAAGATGTTCGCTATTTACGATTACAATTTACGGACATTTTAGGCACAATCAAGAATGTTGAAGTACCTGTAAGTCAGTTGGAAAAAGTTTTAGACAATGAAATGATGTTTGATGGCTCTTCAATCGAAGGATTTGTTCGTATTGAAGAATCAGATATGTATTTATATCCAGACTTAGACACATGGGTTATCTTCCCGTGGACAGCAGGTAAAGGTAAAGTTGCACGTTTAATCTGTGATGTTTATACAACAGAAGGAAAACCTTTCGCTGGTGATCCTCGTGGTAACTTGAAACGTATTCTAAAAGAAATGGAAGATTTAGGCTATACAAGTTTCAACTTAGGGCCTGAACCAGAATTCTTCTTATTCAAATTAGACGAAAAAGGCGAACCAACAATGGAATTGAATGACCATGGTGGTTACTTTGACTTAGCACCAACAGACTTAGGGGAAAATTGCCGTCGTGATATCGTACTTGAACTTGAAGACATGGGCTTTGACATCGAAGCGTCTCACCATGAAGTTGCACCAGGTCAACATGAAATTGACTTCAAATATGCGGATGCGATTACAGCGTGTGACAACATCCAAACATTCAAATTAGTTGTTAAAACAATTGCTCGTAAACATAACCTTCATGCAACATTTATGCCAAAACCATTGTTTGGTGTGAACGGAAGCGGTATGCACTTCAATGTGTCATTATTTAAAGGTAAAGAGAATGCGTTTTATGATGAAAATGGCGAAATGCAATTAACGAAAGATGCATATCACTTTATTGCAGGTTGTATGAAAAATGCACGTGGTTATACAGCAGTATGTAACCCACTCGTAAACTCATACAAACGTTTAGTACCTGGTTATGAAGCACCAAGTTATATTGCTTGGAGTGGTAAAAACCGATCTCCATTATTACGTGTCCCAACGTCACGTGGTTTATCAACGCGTGTTGAGATTCGTTCAGTAGACCCAGCTGCAAACCCATACATGGCATTAGCGGTTATTTTACAAGCTGGTTTAGACGGTATTAAGAATAAATTAGAAGTACCAAAACCAGTGAACCAAAATATTTATGAAATGAACCGTGAAGAACGTGAAGCGGTTGGTATTGAAGATTTACCATCAACACTTTACACAGCATTAAAAGCAATGCGTGAAAATGAAGTTGTTAAAGATGCGCTTGGTGAACACATTTATAATCAATTCATTAACTCAAAATCAATTGAGTGGGATTATTACCGCACGCAAGTGTCTAAGTGGGAAATTGAGCAGTATATGAAGCAATATTAATTTTTGTAACCCTTGAGGCTGTAAGTCTTGAGGGTTTTTGTTTGTTGTTTTTGCACCCACTATCTATAAAAATTTTGTTTTGGGTGCAAAATGGTCTCAATTATTTGTTAAGAATAAAAACAGATGACTTAATATCTGGCCAGCCGAATGGGTTATTGGAAAAATAATAATCTTATCAACTCGTATAAAAGTATTTTGTTAGAAGTAGTGCAAGGGTGGCTTATATCGTATATTTTATTGTAGGGGGTGAATAAAATGATATTGGTAGAACTAAAAAAAGAACATGAACAATTCTTGGAAAAGTACAACATAGATAAAAACGACTATATTGGTAAAGATATTAATCAATTAATTGATATATTAGATGATTTATCTGTTGATTCGTTGGATGACAATGAAGAAGCAACAGATGAAACGAGAGCGATTGAAACTGTTATTGATGATATAGCATATAACTATTAGTGTATTGAGCATACAAAGTAGTAATGAGTTTTGATAAATAAACAAATAGCTTAAAAAAGTATGCTAAAGGTGAACATGATATTTTGTTAACATTGATGTTTTTGAAAATTGAATGCGTTATAATAAGTCTAGAGGTTTTAGTACTCTGTAATTTTAGGTATAAGTGATACAAAGGGCATTAGACGAAGTAGTTAAACTGTGTTTTAGTACTCTGTAATTTTAGGTATAAGTGATACGGTTAGACGCATCTATTGCTGGAACTACGGGTTTTAGTACTCTGTAATTTTAGGTATAACTGAAATGCTATTATGCCAAAAAATGTATTGCTTATTTTTACCTTAAAGGTATACTGAAGATATCATGAGAGGAGCTGCTTACTTATGATAGAAAAGATAGAGGTACAATTACGCTAAACAAAAGTGAAACTGTTATATTTGCAAATGAGAAATTTAAGCCCTTTAACAATATGATTAAAAAAGAAAGTTCTAAACCTAACACTTAAAAAAATGTAAATAATGAAAGAAAATAATTATTAGTAAATTTTCGCCTTTCTCGGGTATTTTATAGTATAACTTTTGTATTTAAAACTAAGTATATTGACATGGTT
>NZ_PPRF01000041.1 GCF_002902145.1 Staphylococcus rostri
AATATATCCTCTTTAATTTTTATAATCAGAATTATCAGACTATAAAAATTATATCGTGTAAATATTTTAAAATCAATAAACATTTACACATTTCAATATTTAAAATAAATCACTAGTGTCGCATAAGAATGTTTAAACTTTACTTATACTAAAAAAATTTTCTGTTAATTTCAAGCATAAAAATTCCTTTATACTGGTTGGAGGTAGTAATATTTATCCAAATCCAATACAAAGGAAAACACGTTATGGATAAAAGTTTTCATAGTAAATCATCATTTGGACACTGGATTTCACCAATAAATAAGGATAAATGAAAAGGGGCTGGGACACAATAAATTTAAGCACTGGGAAACCGATAAACGGTGTCCCAAAAGCAGGATTTTCGACAGAACTGCCACGATTTCGGCAAAATTTGAAAAGTAATTTTGCTCATCGTTCGGTTCTGCTCAAATCCTAAGCGCTTTTGTCCCAACCTCTTTTCCCATATTATTTCTTCAATAGTTGTTTGACATAGTTAAATTTCCCTTTATATGGTGGGAATAATAATCCTGTTTCAAGTTTTGTAGTTTTGAAAATATATGACTTCTCATGTGTAAAGGTATCGAATGAGTATTTGCCGTGATAGTGACCGATACCTGATGCACCGACGCCGCCAAATGGTAGGTTTGGATTGGCAAGGTGTAATAACGTATCGTTTATTGCACCACCGCCAAAGGAAACTTCATCTAGGATACGATTCGTGACGTTCTCATCTTCACTAAATAAATACAATGCTAATGGTTTTGGTCGTGATTGGACAAATTGAATCGCATCGTCGAGTTGCGTGTACGTCATGATTGGCAGGAGTGGTCCGAAGATTTCTTCTTGCATCAGTGGCTCGTCTGCTTTCACGTTATCATACACGCTCGGCGCAATACGACGTTGTGCCATGTTACGTTCGCCACCAATAACACATTGTGCTTGCTGAGCGTCCATCATTGCGGCAAGACGGTCAAAATGACGTTCATTGACGATGTGTCCTAAGTCTTCACTACTCAATGGATGTGTGCCATAAAATTCTTTCAATGTCGTACGTAAGGCGCGCACAAAGTCATCTTTCACGGTTTCGTCAATTAAAATATAGTCGGGTGCGACACATGTTTGTCCAGCATTGACGAATTTCCCGAAACAGATACGTTCACTGGCAACTTTCAGGTTGGCAGTCTGATCAATAATAACAGGAGATTTACCGCCTAATTCAAGTGTGACCGAAATCAATTGCTCGGCTGCTGCTTGGTATACGATCTTACCGACACGTTCACTACCTGTAAAGAAAATATGGTCGAATGGCTGTTTGAGTAATGTTTGAATGACGTCTGCACCCCCTTGAACAACGGATACATATTTAAAATCAAATGTTGCTGTAATGATGTCTTCAATGACACGCGCTACATTTGGTGTCAATTCAGATGGTTTCACGACAGCCGTGTTACCAGCTGCGATTGCACCAATCAATGGTTCAAACACTAATTGGAAAGGGTAGTTGAATGGGCCAATAATTAGTACCGTACCCAGTGGTTCTTTCACAATAGAACTTTTGGCTGGGAACAGCCATAGTGGCGTATCGACCGCTTCTTTCTTACTCCATTTTTGGATAGACTTCTGCATCTGCTTAATGCTCCCCAATGTATAGCCAATCTCAGTAGTATAAGCTTCTACACCACTTTTTCCAAGATCTGTTGCAAGTGCGTTTAACAAAGCGGACTCATGTTGCTTAATACTTTTAGCTAGGCGCTTCAACTGTTTTTTACGAAATTTAATCGACTTTGTTTCATGTGTTTGAAAATAGGCTTTCGATTGTTCGACTAGTTCAGAGATGTTTGGCATGTTTTCAGTCCTTTCTATCTGATGATTGTATAAAAGGACTGAGCGTTCATGGCCCAGTCCTTCAATATGTTACGCCTTTAATGGCGCAAGTGATGGATCTTTATCAAACTGTAGTTTTACATAGCTACATGTTGGAATGATTTTTAAATTGTCGCGTTGTGCTTTATCAATCACGCGGTTGAACAATTGCTTGGCAACACCGCCACCGCGCAATTCAGGCGATACATACGTATGATTCACATCAATGGTATGTTCGTCACGGTAGATAAATGTAATTTCTGCTTGTGGTGCACTTGCGTCTTCTCCGATATAGAACTTGTTATCTGTTTCTTGAATATCGTATGTCATAGTCATTCACAACCTTTGAAATAGATTATTTAGTTAATGCTGCTGTAATTGGTGGTACGATTTGTTTTTTACGTGATACAACACCTGGTAAAAACGCTGTGTTGTTTTCAAGTTTCGTATCAAATGCTGCTGCGACTGCGTCTGTTTCAGCACCGACTACTAAAATTTTAGAGTCGCTGTTAATAATATCTGTAATTGCTAAAACGAAAATATCATAGCCGTTTTCAGCACTTGCTTTGTTCATCGCATTTTCAAGTGCTTCTTGACGCGCAAATACTTCGTCAATATCAACTGTGTTCACTTGACCGATACGCACTGTGTAATCACCCATGCTGAATGATTTGGCATCAGCGTCTAATAATTGTTCTTCTGTTTTGTCAGCTGTTGACGCGCCTGCTTTTAACATATCAAGACCGTATGCATCAAGGTCCACACCAGCAATTTCTGCTAATGCTTTTGCCGCATTCACATCTTGTGTCGTACAAGTAGGTGATTTGAATAATAAGCTGTCAGAAATAATTGCTGAAATCATTAAACCTGCAATTTCAGGGCGGATTTCATAACCTTCTTCTTTGTACATTTTATAAAGAATTGTAGCTGTACAGCCTACAGGTTCTGCACGGTAGTACAATGGACCAGCTGTTTCAAAGTTTGCGATACGGTGGTGATCGATAACGTGCTTGATAACTGCTTTGTCAATTGTTTCCGCACTTTGTTGGAATTCATTGTGATCGACTAAAATAACATCTTGATCTGTTAAGTCGTCTGTTAATAATTCTGGTGCTGACACTTTGAAATAATCCAAAGCATATTGTGTTTCAGGGCTAACATCGCCTAAACGATATGCTTTTGCGTCTTGATTACCATTTTGTTGTTCAAAGTCTGCCATGATAATTGCTGATGAAATCGCATCAGTATCTGGGTTTTGATGACCAAAAATATATGTTGTCATAGTTTCAATCTCCTTATATAGGTTTCTCACTCATATTTTAGCATGCGCATGTAGGTTTATTCTACCTCTGCGCCTAAAGTATCTTTAAAGTGTGATAGTGCCCATTCATGACCAGCTTGGTTAAATGAAGCGACACCGGCTGACGGAATAATCATATGATAGCCAAGGTTGTATGCACTGGCAGCTGTATGTAGCACACAAATATCTGTACATACGCCTAAAATTTCTACTGTATCAATGTGACGTTCTCTTAATAAAGCATCAAGTGGTGTGCCATAAAATGCATCATAACGGCGCTTATCAATAAAATGCACGTTGTCCTGTGCTTTGATTGTGTCATAGAGTGCTTTTACTTTGCCATATAATTCTCGTCCATGCGTTCCAACGATATTATGAGGCGGGAAGTGTTTCGTTTCTGGGTGATACGCGTCATTCTCAAAGTGCAAATCCATCAAGAAAAAAATGTGGTCCGCTTGGGCGTTGTAGTCTTGAATACGTTGTACAATAAACGGTTCAATGCGCTGGCCCGCTTCGCCACACGTCAACTTGCCATCATCAGCGATAAAATCATATGAATAATCTACAATTAACAATGCACGTTTTGTCATGTGGATCCTCCTAAAATTTGGGTATATATAACAAAGAAGCTATTATTATGTATAGTATAACTTTTATATAGGAGGCGTCCACACAATTGGTTATAAATGTTTTAGATTTTGGTGCAACAACTCAAAATAAATGGCGGGATACGATTGGAATCCAACGTGCCTTGAACCAGGCAAAGAAAGGTCCGGTTACAGTGTATATTCCTGCAGGGACGTATCATATCATTAAAGCATTAAAAATATATGCAGGTACTACGTTAATGTTAGATAAAGATGCGACGTTATTGCGTACTGGGCGAGATGCGTTACTTAAAAATGGATCGAGCTTGAGACGCTATCATCATTATGATGGGCATGGTGATATTCGTATCATTGGTGGCACGTTTGATATGAACGGCAATCACTATCCTTACAATAATACAGCGATGTGTTTAGGACATGCGCGTGAAGTAGAAGTGAATGGTGTAACGATTAAAAACGTAATAGGCGGTCACGGCATCGATGCTTGTGGGCTGGATGGTGTACATATTCATGGTTGCGAATTTCTCGGTTTCTATGACGTCAATAAAGACCGTGGCTTCTCAGAGGCGATTCAGCTGGATTTATTTGTCAAAGGGGCGTTTCCGAAGTTCGGACGTAACGACGGGACGATTACGCAACGTGTCATCATAGAAAATTGTTATTTTGGTAATTCACATGAAGGGCATATGCAGGCGTGGAATCGTGCCATTGGTTCGCATGCCAGTCGCGTTGACCACTTTTACAATACAGTCGTTATTCAACAAAACGTTTTTGACGGTATGCAAGATTATGCGCTAACGCCATTAAAAGGGAAACATATGCTAATTCATCAAAATGTGTTTCGCAACTGTGTGGGTGGCATTCGCTACTTAGGTGTCTATCAAGGTAAAAACGCTTGTACACTTGATGGTAAGACCCATGTGAAACAAGGTGGCGAAGATTTTTGCGTGTTGGATAATACATTTATGAATATTGGTCCAAAAGACACCCTACATATTAGAAGTCATGCCGATGCCCCGCACGAAAAAGTTGAAATTTTAAATAATGTCTTTGAAGGAAACTGCAGTCCTATCGCATTTACCGCTATCAATGGGCTGACAGTTCTCAATAACGAACAACTGCCAAAATGTCGTGAAAAGTACGTGTCGAATAAAAGCATCACATAAGTAAATCCCCCTTATCACACTGATTACGTGACAGGGGGATTTTTGTGCCATTATTTAAAACGGCCGAGTGACTGTATATCAAAATCCAATGTTTGGAGGATCGTAATAATCTTGTCCAGGTCCTGTTGATTTGGACAGTCCGCTTGAACAAAGAAACGATACATACCGAGCTGCGTTTTTAATGGACGTGATTCAATCCAAGACAAATTCACATGGAACAAGGCAAAGGTATTCAACACACTCGCCAACAATCCCGGTTGATCGCGTTGCGGTGTAATGACTAATAAGCAGTTATCACCTTGTGTTTCTGTCGCATAGTCTGCATGCTGTAACACAAGAAAGCGTGTCTGATTGTGTGTAAAATCTTCAATATGTGTCGCTAACGGTTCATAGCCGTACATTTCGCCACTACCAAGCGGAATAATGGCAGCAGTTGTATCGTCAATATGATCTAAAGCAGCAATTGTGCTCGTTGTATAGTCATAAGCCAAGTGATGTTGATGAATAAACTTTTGTGTCTGGCTAATCGCAGGCCCAATGGAAAATACTTTCGTGATGTCGCTCAACTGTTTCCCAGGCTTTCCATACAAGCCAAATGTAATATCGAGTAACACTTCATCTACAACTGTAAAAGGTTGTTCAACTAACGTGTCTGCCACGATGTTAATCGTACCTTCAATCGCATTTTCAATCGGTACAATCGCACGACTCGTCGGATCATCTAATAAGGCAGTCATCACTTCATAAAGTTGTTGTTTGGCAATCAGCTCAGTTGCCTCATGGTCATCACAATATTGTTGGGCGGCAAGATATGAGAATGTCCCTTGAGGACCGAGGTAATACAATTTCATCACAATCACTCACTTTCAAGTCAACTTGCATCTATTGTACACGAACTTAATGGAATGGACACCCAGAAGACGTCTTTTGTTTATAGAAAAAGTTCGGTTCACGAATTTCATTGTTATATCCGTGATGATAATTTGCGGTTAACGTTGGTGAAAGGGGTGGTGCGAGCCACGACCATTTACCAGTGACCGAGCGACCACAGTCCGCTTCATTCTGTTCAAATTGTTCGAATTGCTTGGCGGCAGTTAGATGATCGACCATCGACACACCAGCTTGTTTGTATGAGTGATAGACAGCATCATTGATTTCAACAAGGACACGGTCTTTGTTAAACGATGTGTTGCGTAATGTTTCAAAGTCCATCGCTTGCGCAAATGTTTCTAATAAATTGTAACGATAGCTATCAGTAAAGTTACGCACCGCAATCTCATTGACCATATACCAACCATTGAAAGGCACAGTCGGATATGTAATGCCACCAATTTTCAAGTCCATGCTCGAAATAATTGGTACGGCATACCATTTTAAGCCAAGGTCCGCGACTTTCGGAAAGTTTCGGTGTTGAATCGGTACTTCCATAATCAGTGATTTAGGATATTCATGATATGTCATCGGTTGACCAGGGAGTTGATAAATAAGTGGTAAAACATCAAAATCTGTCCCTTCACCACGCCAGCCCAAGTGTTCTGCAAGTTGTGTAACTTCTCGTTCGCCTGGATCGCCTTTCTCGGCATATCCGGCATAACGAATCAATTGATTATTAAATATTCTAGGACCAGGTTCATCTGATTGTGCAAAAATCGTAATGTACGGTTTAATGCGACCGCCATTTGTTGCTGTGTCAATATGTTCATGAATCGTGTCAATAAACGTCGCTTCGTCTTGTACATCACGTGCGTCTTTGACAATTAACTTATCCCAAAATAAACGTCCGATACAACGATTCGACTGACGCCATGCGACACGTGCACCATACGTTAACTCTTCTGTTGTATGACGATATGTGCCCGTTTCTGTAATTTCTCGTTCAATCTGTGCGATACGTTCCGCACAAGCTGTTTCTGATAGGTTCAATTCCTTATACATGTCTGTAATAAATGTGCGTGCTTTTTGTAACATTTTCCCCACCTCAACATTATTATAGTGAAATATTGTGGTTCATTGATAGTCATAACAGAGAATGTCATCATTTTGTCTCAATCTTGATTATTTTAATGTCGCTTTCTATCATTCTGTTTCGTTGCACGATGACTGTGTATCTGTGATATGATGGGGGTATCTAAACTCAAAAACAATTTATGGTGAATAGAGGGAATATTACAATGTATCAATTTGATGATGATAGCTTCATGCTACACAATGATTTGTACCAAATTAACATGGCAGAGTCTTATTGGTTTGACGGCATTCATGAACGTAAAGCCGTATTCGATTTGTACTTTAGAAAAATGCCGTTTGGTAGTGGTTACGCTGTATTTAACGGGTTGCGTCGAGTGATTGACTTTGTTGAAAATTGTCGTTTTACGCAAAGTGATCTTGATTATTTAAAATCCATTGGTTATCAAGACGATTTCTTAAATTACTTGAAAGATTTGCGTTTTACGGGCAACATCCGTTCAATGCAAGAAGGGGAATTATGTTTCAATAACGAACCACTGCTACGTGTTGAGGCGCCGTTAATCCAAGCACAATTGATTGAAACCGCACTGCTGAATATTATCAACTTCCAAACACTTATCGCGACAAAAGCGAGTTTAATCAAGCAAGTCGCACCGGATGATACGTTAATGGAATTTGGGACACGCCGTGCACATGAAATGGACGCAGCCGTATGGGGCGCACGTGCAGCAATTATCGGTGGTTTCGATTCAACGAGCAACGTCCGCGCAGGTAAACTATTCGACATCCCTGTTTCAGGTACACACGCGCACGCATTTGTCCAAACGTATGGCGATGAATACGAAGCGTTTAAAAAATATGCCGAACGTCATAAAAACTGTGTCTTCTTAGTAGATACGTTCCATACATTGAAATCCGGCGTACCAAATGCAATTCGTGTTGCTAAAGAACTTGGCGATAAAATCAACTTTATTGGTATTCGTTTAGACTCAGGAGATATTGCGTATCTGTCTAAAGAAGCACGTAAAATGTTAGACGCTGCTGGTTTTCCAGATGCTAAAATTATCGCGTCGAACGACCTTGATGAAGCAACAATCTCAAGCTTGAAAGGTCAAGGTGCAGCAGTAGACGTCTGGGGTGTTGGCACAAAATTAATTACAGCTTACCAACAACCAGCACTTGGCGCAGTATACAAAATGGTTGCTGTGGAAAATGCAGACGGTGACTATGTCGATCGTATTAAACTGTCAAATAACGCTGAAAAAGTAACGACACCAAGCATGAAGCGTGTATATCGCATTATCAATACGAAAACAAATAAAGCAGAGGGCGACTATATTACGTTAGAACATGAAGATCCAGCGTCTGAATCACCATTGAAAATGTTTCACCCTATTCACACTTATAAAACAAAATTTATTAAGCACTTCAAAGCGATTGATTTACATCATGATATTTTCGTGGACGGTAAACGTGTGTATGAATGTCCATCTGAACAAGACGCCAAAGCATACTTGGCAGAAAACTTAAACTTGTTGTGGGATGAAAATAAGCGTTACTTGAATCCGGAAGAGTATCCAGTTGACTTGAGTACTGCATGTTGGGAAAACAAACATAAACGTATCTTTGAAGTGGCTGAAAAAGTCAAAGAGATGGAGGATGCCAATGAATAGCATGCAAGCCAAAATCGTCAGCGATATGAAAGTCGAGCCAAAGATTGATAGCGCAGAAACGATTGAAACCATTAAAAGCTTCATCAAACAATACGTCAAAGTACATTCATTTGTACGTACACTCGTATTAGGTATTTCAGGTGGGCAAGATTCGACGTTGGCGGGTAAGCTCGTACAACTCGCAGTCAACGAACTGAACGAAACCGCTGACCAGCCGTATACATTTATTGCCGTCAAGTTACCATACGGCGTACAACGTGATGCAGATGACGTTGAAGACGCATTAGCATTTATTGAACCAGATCGTACTATAACAGTAAATATTCAACCAGCCGTTGACCAAAGCGTTGCTGCACTTGAAGCGGCAGGGATTATGTTGACCGACTTCCAAAAAGGGAATGAAAAAGCACGTGAACGCATGAAAGTACAATATGCGATTGCTGCCAATACAAGTGGTATCGTTGTCGGTACAGATCATTCAGCAGAAAACATTACAGGCTTTTTCACGAAACATGGTGACGGTGCTGCGGATATTGCGCCATTATTTGGCCTCAATAAACGTCAAGGGCGTCAGTTGTTAAAATATTTAGGTGCACCTGCACACTTATATGAAAAAGCACCAACAGCCGATTTAGAAGACGACAAGCCACAACTCCCTGATGAGGTAGCACTTGGTGTTACGTATGATGCGATAGACGACTATTTAGAAGGTAAGCCTGTCACACCAGCAGAAGCGGAAGTGATTGAAGGGTATTTTGTACGCAATGCGCATAAGCGTGAATTAGCGTATACACGTTTTACTTGGCCGAAACAATAAGTTAATGACAAACCCACACCAACTTGGTAAAATAAGCTAGATTTTACTGAGAGTGAGGGAGTCTATGAGTATCATCAATGAAAATCCATGGCTGATGTTGATTGCGATCTTTTTGATTAACGTTGCCTATGTGACAGCACTCACAATGCGTGTCATATTAACATTAAAAGGCTATCGTTATGTTGCCGCAATCGTCAGCTTTGTAGAAGTACTTGTCTACGTAATTGGATTAGGCCTCGTTATGTCGAGTCTTGACCAGATTCAAAATATTATCGCATATGCATTAGGTTTTTCTGTAGGTATTATTGTCGGAATGAAGATAGAAGAGAAGTTAGCACTTGGCTATTCAGTTGTTAATGTAACGACTGTCAATTTAGATATGGATTTACCACGTCAATTGCGTGACCTAGGTTACGGCGTGACCCATTTTGGTGCGCACGGGCGTGATGGCGAACGCCTTGTGATGCAAATCCTCACACCGCGTCGTTTTGAACTCAAACTAATGGACACGATTAAACAATTGGATCCAAAAGCCTTTGTCATTGCCTATGAACCACGTACGATTCACGGCGGTTTCTGGGTGAAAGGTGTACGAAGCAAAAAAGTAAAGGCGTATGATACAGATGAAATTTAGAGTAGAAGCGGATGAAACGATACAAGATTGTTTAGCACGCATGCGAGAAGCAGGCTACATGCCAGTGAAACGCTATGAAAAGCCTGTATTTAAAGAGAATAAAGATGGCAGTGTTGAAGTTTTGAGACAAGAAATTGTGTTTACTGGGAAGAAACTTGAACAATAACACGTCATATGTAAAAAGCTGAGGTTACAGTAGTACCTTGGCTTTTTATGTGTATAGAAAACGAACTTTATTTTGCGTTTAGGGGTTATAATTCGTGTTAAAAGAACTCTTTAGAAATGTCACACAAATTAAATTGTTAAAAGACGCTTGATTCCGAACGATAAATCTGATTGAATAGAGAATGGATAGATGTTGTAGGTTTGCTATAATAAAACTAATATTTGAGATAGGAGTTTATGACTAATGATTGAACGTTATTCAAGAGAAGAAATGTCACGTATTTGGACAGATCAAAACCGCTACGAAGCATGGTTAGAAGTTGAGATTTTAGCGAGTGAAGCATGGAGTGAATTGGGCTATATTCCTAAAGAAGACGTTAAAAAAATTCGCGAACATGCACGTGTAGATGTTGAGCGTGCAAAAGAAATCGAACAAGAGACACGTCACGATGTTGTCGCATTTACAAGACAAGTATCTGAAACACTAGGCGAAGAACGTAAATGGGTACATTACGGTTTAACGTCAACAGATGTTGTTGATACAGCACTCAGCTACCAAGTGAAACAAGCCAACGATATTATCGAGAAAGATTTAGAACGTTTTATCGAAGTGTTAGCAGCGAAAGCGAAAAAATACAAAACAACATTAATGATGGGACGTACACACGGTGTGCATGCTGAGCCAACAACATTCGGTGTGAAAATGGCATTATGGTACGCTGAAATGCAACGTAACATGGAGCGCTTTAAACGTGTGCGTGAAGAAATTGAAGTAGGCAAAATGAGTGGCGCTGTCGGTACATTTGCGAATATCCCACCAGAAATTGAAGCATACGTATGTAAACACCTTGGCATCGGTGCGGCACCTATTTCAACTCAAACATTGCAACGTGATCGACATGCATACTACATTGCAACATTAAGCTTGATTGCGACATCTCTTGAAAAATTTGCAGTCGAAATCCGCAACCTACAAAAAACAGAAACACGAGAAGTAGAAGAAGCATTTGCGAAAGGTCAAAAAGGCTCTTCAGCTATGCCACATAAACGTAACCCAATCGGTTCAGAAAACATCACAGGTATCGCACGTGTAATTCGTGGCTACATTACAACAGCGTATGAGAATGTTGCGTTATGGCACGAACGTGATATTTCACATTCATCTGCAGAGCGTATCATGTTACCAGACGTTACGATTGCATTAGACTATGCGTTGAACCGTTTTACAAACATTGTTGATCGTTTAACAGTGTACGAAGAAAACATGACAGAGAACATGAATAAAACATTCGGTTTGATTTATTCTCAACGTGTGTTATTAGCGTTAATCGACAAAGGTATGGTACGTGAAGAGGCATATGATACCGTACAACCAAAAGCGATGACATCATGGCAAACGAAGACACCATTTAGAGAATTAGTGGAAGCGGATCCAGTGATTACGGACAAACTTTCAAAAGAAGACCTAGATATGTGCTTTGACCCTAGACATCACCTTAATCAAGTTGATACAATATTTAAAAGAGTAGGTCTAGAATAGGACAACTACACTTTATCTGTTCGTGCGGCCGCGAATGAACAGATATTCTATAATATAGGGGTTGTTTGCATGCAAATTGAGAAACTACGTGGAAAAGCATTAGATGAATTGTTTGACGCGATCCTAACTCTAGAAACGCGTGAAGAATGTTATCAATTTTTTGATGATTTATGCACAGTGAACGAGATTCAATCGTTATCTCAACGTTTACAAGTTGCGAAAATGATTAAACAAGGATACACATATGCGACGATTGAACAAGAATCGGGTGCATCGACAGCTACCATTTCGCGCGTAAAACGTTCGTTACAATGGGGAAATGACGCCTATACCATGATTTTAGAACGAATGAATATCGAAACAAAAAAATAAAGGTACGCAGATAACAGTGGAAATGTCTGAATAGAGATGTTTTCGCTGTTATTTATTTTTAATGGCTTTTGGGAAGTAATGCTAAGAATGGAAATGTAAAGTGCTTAGTATGTTGAAGAATTTTATAGCGCAACGTTGTATAAATTTAATTATTATGTTAAAATTTAAATGTAATAGGACGTGCGGAAACACATTCTATATTATCATCACACCGCTCAAAGTAAGTGATGGTTATTTTATGGCTAATTTAATGATTGCGGTGACTAATCCTAATAATGTTACAACAAAAGTGCTAAATGCTATCATTAGGATTAGTGCATCTTCTACAGGTAACTGAAGCCGCGTGAGAACTATTTTTAATGTAAAGAGCAATTATGTTACATTAAAAATATAAAAGGGATATGTTTGAGCATGTCTCAGGAAGAGCCCGTTAAAAGACGGTGACTAATTTAGGTGTAAAAAAATAACTGCCAATTCTCAGTCAAAGAAAAAGTGGCGGTTATTTTTTATGATTGAGTGTTATAATTGCAACTACTAAACCTAACAAGTAGCAATAAAATCGCTAAAACCTATCATAAGTATTCGTGCATTTGCAATGGAGATTTTATAACAAATAAGCATGATATTGAATGTAAAGCGTAATTATGTTACATTGTAAATATAAAAAGGGACATGTTGGAGCATGCCCCATAAAGAGCCCGTTAAAAGACGGTGACTAGTTGTTGAAAAATAACTGCCATTTCTGTGTCAAAGAAAAAGTGGCGGTTATTTTTTTATGGACAATTTGATGATTGCGACGACTAATCCTAGTAGTGTTACAACAAAGGTGCTAAATGCTATCATTAGGATTAGTGCATCTGCAATGGTTACCATAAGGGCTTCTCCTTTCTAAAGATTTGTGTTATGCCATTCATAGGCACCACCTCCCTATACTCAGATAGCCACCATCCACTTAACTTGCTCGATATTATTCTATCACATTCTAAAACTAGTTTGTAAACATATTTGATAATAAATTTTATCCAGTTATAATCCCACTGAAGTTTGTAATCAGTTATCTTCAATCATATTGAATAAGCATTCAAACAATCATATACTATTGTAGGAATATATAAAGCTTTTGATAAATAGGAGCGACAATCATGAGAAAAATATTACTGGCAGCTGGCGTGTCTACGCTCGTGTTGACTGGATGTAATGCACAAAAAGAAGCAAGTGTAGAAGAATCAACGGCAGATGAGGAAAATGTTGAAGAGACGCGTCAAGATGAAACCAAAAAACGGCATCAAGTAACACAAAAAGATGGTGTGACGTATGTAGATGGCCATGTCCTTGCGAATAAGAAAGTTAATTTACCGAGTGATTATGCGCCGGGTGAAGATCTGAAAGCAAGGGCTGAGTTAGAGCGTATGATACAAGAGGCGAATACGCAAGACGGAACAAGTCTAGTATTTCGTAGCGGTTTTCGTTCATATGAAACACAAACCCAATTGTACAACAGCTACGTTTCAAGAGATGGTGAAGCAGCCGCAAATAAATACAGTGCGAAACCAGGATATTCTGAACATCAAACTGGCTTAGCGTTTGATGTGGGTTCAGCGAATGCATCGGATGACTTCAAAACGTCATTTGTTGAGACGAAAGAAGGGCAATGGGTAAAAGCGCATGCGCACGAATATGGCTTTATTATTAGATACCCAGAAGGTAAGGAGAAAGTGACTGGCTATCAGTACGAGCCTTGGCACTTGAGATATGTCGGCAAAGACTTGGCGAAGAAAATTCACGATCAAGATACTACATTAGAAGAATACTTTGATTACGGTATGTAAGGGGCGATATATGTCGTCTCTTTTTTTATTTCAGTTCTTTGTTTATAGCCTTCAAGAAATTGAATGATCTGGAACATTAAGTAGATGACGCGTATGAAAATGCATTTTTATATGCCATGATGGGATAACGGCAACTTTTAGAAAAATGAGCATCCTGTCCCACTCCCACATAGATAACAAAAATGCTATAATATGATGTACGAAAAAATCAAAGGAGCAGTGCGTGATGTACGATATTAAACAATGGCGTCATATATTTAAATTAGACCCAGCGAAAGCAATCTCAGACGCGGATTTAGAAGCACTTTGTATGTCTCAAACAGATGCCATCATGATTGGCGGAACGGACAATGTGACGGAAGATAACGTGATTCAGTTGATGAGTCGTGTACGTCGTTATCCTTTACCGCTTGTACTTGAAATTTCAAATCTTGAGAGTATCATGCCAGGATTTGATTTTTATTTTGTGCCAAGTGTCTTAAATAGTACCGATGTCGCGTTCCACAACGGACTATTACACCAAGCGTTAAAGCAATACGGCCATATGATTAACTTTGATGAACTCATTTTTGAAGGCTATGTTGTATTAAATGGTGACAGTAAAGTGGCGACGTTAACACGTGCAACGACAAACTTAGAGATTGAAGATGTTGAGACTTATGCGCAAATGGCGAATGATGTGTATCGCTTGCCGGTGCTCTACCTTGAATATAGTGGGCAATATGGCGATCCTGAAACAGTACGTGCAGCACGTGCGTATTTAACGGACACACAACTGTTTTATGGTGGTGGCATTGATTCGTTATCACGTGCACAAGAAATGGCGGCGATTGCGGATACGATTATTGTTGGCAACGTCGTCTATGACAATATCAAAGAAGCTTTAAAAACGACTCGAATAAAGGAGAGAACGTAATGAATCCACTCTTAAAAAATATGAACACAGAGCAGAGTGAAGCGGTGCGCACGACAGAAGGCCCGCTTTTAATTATGGCAGGTGCCGGTTCTGGTAAGACGCGTGTGTTAACGCATCGTATCGCGTATTTATTAGATGAAAAAGAAGTTTCTCCTTATAATATTTTGGCGATTACATTTACAAATAAAGCCGCAAAAGAAATGAAAGAACGTGTACAATCACTTGTTGGAGAAGCGGCAGAAGTGATTTGGATGTCAACGTTTCACGCAATGTGCGTACGTATTTTACGTCGTGATATTGATCGCATCGGTATTGAACGTAACTTTACGATTATTGACCCTACTGATCAAAAGTCGGTAATTAAAGATGTATTAAAGCGTGAAAATATTGATCCAAAACAATATGAGCCACGTTTCTTTATGTCTCAGATTAGTAATTTAAAAAATGAACTGAAAACACCAGCAATGGCAATGGAAGATGCGCACGATTTTAAAGCCATTATGGTAGCGAAAGTGTATGAAGGGTACCAAAAACAACTTGTTCGTAACCAAGCGCTCGACTTCGATGACTTGATTATGACGACGATTAAATTATTTGAGCGTGTGCCTGACGTGTTGGACTACTATCAAAACAAGTTCCAATACATCCACGTCGATGAGTACCAAGATACGAACAAAGCACAATATACATTAGTCAATATGATTGCGAAAAAATTTAAAAACTTGTGTGTCGTAGGGGATTCGGACCAATCTATTTATGGTTGGCGTGGCGCAGATATTCAAAATATCCTGTCATTCGAGGAAGATTATCCAACTGCAAAGACGATTTATCTCGAACAAAATTATCGTTCAACGAAAACCATTTTAACAGCAGCCAATGAAGTTATTCGTAACAATACGGAGCGTAAACCAAAAGGATTATGGACGTCGAATTCAGAGGGCGAGCGTATTCATTACTACGAAGCGACGAGCGAACTTGACGAAACGCAGTATGTGGTGAGAGAAATCTTGAAGCACAAACAACAAGGCAAATCACTGAAAGATATGGCAGTCCTATATCGTACGAATGCACAATCACGTGTGTTAGAGGAAACGATGATGAAATCTAACATCCCATACGTAATGGTTGGCGGTATGAAGTTCTATGACCGTAAAGAGATTAAAGACTTGTTAAGCTACTTACGTTTAATTGCGAACAGTGCGGACGATATTAGTTTAGAACGTATTATTAACGTACCAAAACGTGGTATCGGGCCATCATCTGTACAAAAAATTAAAGATTATGCGAATGGACATGACATCAGTATGTTTGACGCATTGGCAGAAGTAGACTTTATCGGATTATCTAAAAAAGTGACGCAAGCAGCCGCAGAATTTTATACATTGATGTCAAACTTAATGAAAGAACAAGAGTTTCTTGAGATTAGTGAGATTGTGGATGAAGTGCTTGAGAAGTCAGGGTATCGCCGTACGCTTGAAAACGAAGATACGCTTGAGTCACGCAGCAGATTGGAAAACTTAGATGAGTTTATGTCCGTGCCAAAAGATTATGAAGACAATACGCCATTGGAAGAACAGTCACTGATTAATTTCTTAACAGACTTATCGCTTGTAGCGGATGTTGATGAAGCGAACTTTGACGAGGGTGTCACATTAATGACAATGCACTCCGCAAAAGGGCTTGAATTTCCAGTTGTCTTTATTATCGGTATGGAAGAAACATTATTCCCACATATTCGTGCGATCAAGAGTGACAATGATCACGAAATGGAAGAAGAACGACGAATTTGTTATGTCGCAATTACACGTGCAGAACAAGTTTTGTATTTAACGCATGCAACATCACGTATATTGTTTGGTAAACCACAATCCAATATGCGTTCTCGCTTTTTAAATGAGATTCCAGAAGACTTATTGGAAACACCAAAACCGAGTGTGCCGATTACGCCGAATAAACGTACAGCACCACCGAAAAAACGTGGTTTTAGTCAACGTACAACAGGGACAAAAGTCGGTGCGGCAGCGACAACGTCTGATTGGAAAGTGGGCGACAAGGTCATTCATAAAACATGGGGAGAAGGCATGGTTTCAAATGTCAGTGTTAAAGGAGATACGGTCGAACTTGATATTATTTTCAAGTCGGAAGGACCTAAGCGCTTAATTGCACAATTTGCGCCGTTACAGAAGAAGGAGGAGTAACAGATGACGGAGCTCAAATCGAGAGTTGCAACATTACATCAATTGTTGCATCAATATAATTATGAATATCATGTTCAAGACAATCCAAGTGTGCCAGACGCAGAATATGACAAATTGCTGGCGGAACTGATTGACATCGAGGACAAACATCCAGAGTTACGATCATCTGACTCACCAACAGTACGTGTCGGTGGGCAAGCGCAAGCGTCTTTTAATAAAGTACGTCATGATACACCGATGTTGAGTCTAGGAAACGCGTTTAACGAAGAAGATTTACGTCGCTTTAATCAACGTGTGCGAGAAGCAGTTGGTGATGTATCATATATGTGTGAACTGAAAATTGACGGCTTGGCAGTGTCATTGAAATATGTAGATGGTGTCTTTGTACAAGGACTGACACGTGGCGATGGAACGACGGGTGAGGATATTACCGAGAACTTAAAGACAATCTACGCGATTCCGTTAAAACTTGAACGCCCAATTTCATTTGAAGTACGTGGGGAAGCGTATATGCCACGTAAGTCATTTTTGAAGTTAAATGAGATAAAAGCACAAAATGATGAACAACCATTTGCGAATCCGCGTAACGCAGCGGCAGGGTCATTGCGTCAGTTGGATTCTAAGCTTGCAGCTGAACGTAAACTCGACATCTTTTTATACAGCATTAATGACTTTACCGAGTTGGATGCGACGTCTCAAAGTGAAGCACTTGCGGAGCTTGACGCTTTAGGATTTAAAACCAATCCAGAACGCCGTGAAGTCGCATCGATTGATGATGTGCTGGACTATATCGCATATTGGACAGAAAATCGTGCATCATTGCCGTATGATATTGATGGTATTGTGATTAAAGTCAATGCTATCGAACACCAAGAAGAAATGGGCTTCACGCAAAAATCACCACGCTGGGCTATCGCTTATAAGTTTCCAGCTGAAGAAGTCGTTTCAACGCTGCTGGATATTGAGTTGAGTATTGGTCGAACAGGTGTGGTAACGCCAACTGCAGTGTTAGAACCTGTGCGTGTTGCGGGAACAACCGTATCACGAGCGTCATTGCACAACGAAGACTTAATCCATGAGAAAGACATTCGTATTGGAGACAGCGTCGTCGTGAAGAAAGCTGGCGACATTATTCCAGAAGTTGTACGTGTCGTATTGGACCGTCGACCTGACGATGCAGAAGCGTATCATATGCCGACACATTGTCCTAGCTGTGATCACGAACTCGTACGTATCGAAGGCGAAGTGGCATTGCGTTGCATTAACCCAAAATGCCAAGCGCAACTTGTGGAAGGCTTGATTCATTTCGTATCACGCCAAGCAATGAATATTGACGGCTTAGGTACAAAGATTATCGAGCAACTTTATCATCACGAACTCATTCGAGATGTGGCAGATATTTTCTATCTCACTAAGGAAGACTTATTGCCACTAGAGCGTATGGGAGAGAAAAAGGCGGATAACCTAATTTCGGCAATTGAAGCGTCTAAACAGCAGTCACTAGAACATCTATTATTTGGTCTAGGTATTCGACATCTCGGCGTTAAAGCGAGTCATGTACTAGCAGAAAAATATGAAACGATGGAACGCTTGATGAATGTAACTGAAGCAGAGCTTACAGAAATTCATGACGTTGGAGAAAAGCTGGCACAATCTTTTGTGACTTACATGGCGAATGAAGATATTCAAGCACTTCTTGAAAAACTGCAAACACGCGGTGTGAATATGACGTATACCGGACAGAAATTTTCACAAATTGAAGGGCATCCAGAATTCGCCGGTAAGACCATTGTATTAACAGGAAAACTTCAACAAATGACACGCTCAGAAGCGGCACAATGGTTGAAGATGCAAGGTGCCAAAGTGACAAGCAGTGTAACGAAATCAACAGACCTTGTCATTGCAGGGACTGACGCAGGTTCTAAGCTAACCAAAGCACAATCACTTGGCACACCGATTTGGGAAGAACAAGAATTTATCGATAAACAAAACGCAATGCGTGAAGAATGAGGGGGCAGGCAATGAAACGAACAATTGCGATGATGTTAGGGCTTAGTCTAGTATTAACAGCCTGTGCACCAACAGATGATGAACAACCACAACATAAGCAAGACCGCGAACAAAACACATCTAAAAAGCAGACAAAAGTGAAAGACATGGCGACAGATCAAAACGTACAGGGCGACAACTACCGTACGATTTTACCGTTCAAAGAGAGCCAAGCACGTGGGTTAATTCAAGAAGAAATGGCAAACGGTTATAACGGTGAAGACTTTGAAGACGGCTTATTAAATATTAGTAAAGAAGTCTTCCCAACGGACAAATATTTGTATCAAGACGGTCAATTTTTAAACAAAGATACGATTCGCGCGTACTTAAAACCGAAATATACGAAAAAAGAAATTGATAAAATGAGTGACGAAGAAAAGGAAAAAACAAACGCGGCTGAGAACTTAGGGTTGAATCCATCAGTGAATGGCGAGAAAGACCCTGAGAAAATCGCGAAAAATTCACCGGCACTGTTATCGAATATTTTGGAACAAGATTTTTACAGTACGAGTGATACAAAAGGGAAAGAAATCGAAGGGATGACAATTGGTCTCGCGATGAACAGTGTGTATTACTATCAGAAAGAAGAATATGGTGAAACATATAGCGAAGAGCTCGATACGAAAATGGTCAAACAAAAAGGTCAAGAAATGGCTGAAGAGATGTTATCGCGCTTACGTGAAAATAATCAGTTGAGAGATATTCCTATTACGTTTGCGATTTATATTCAATCAAGTGAAGAAGACATCACACCGGGACATTTTGTAAGTTACGCAGTTTCTGATAAAAATGGCGCGAAACTTAATGAATGGAAGAAAGTGGATGAACAAACTGTGCTATTGCCATCAGGTGAAGCATCAGAGTTAGATGACCATTTAAACAGTAACTTCCAAGACTTCAATAGTAGCTTACAGTCTTACTTCAACAACTTTACACAAGCAGTGGGTAAAGCGAAGTTCGTGAATAAAAAAGTGAATCATCTCGTTGTCGACTTACCAATAGATTACTATGGTAAAGCGGAATTGATTGGGATTACACAGTATGTAACACAACTCGCTGAAAAAGACTTAAAAGATGTGCCAACGTATGAAATTCATATTAAAGACGGCAGTCAACCGCGTGCATTGATTACTAAGAACGAAGAAGATTCAGAACCACAAGTGCATATTTATAGATAATGAGAAACCATATCTACTCAGAACGACTATTGGGTAGATATGGTTTTATTTGGTTCTAAAGGCGTAAAAGAAGGAGGATAATGTAATAATAAACACTCAATTCGAATTTAATATTTCATATGGATGACAGTAGCTGACTTGAGTGAAAATAAGTTTTTGTAAGCTTGTCTAGCATAAAAGGTTATTTTGTAATGAAGAAATACAATGAACTTTGCTAATGCTAGGTTTGTTACATTTTTAATATGCTATTTTTGAGGCATTTTATTAATATTATTTGCCCATGATTCTGGGAGTCCAAAGCTATCATATATTTTATTAACGATATTTTCATTAAGTTTTTTTCGCATATTAATTGTTCGTTTTCTAAATGAATTATGAAATAAAGCGTAATCATCGTAAGGTAAAAAGATTTTAAGGGATAATATGACATCAAATAAGTGTTGCCGCGAATCTGTTGGATTAAGGTTTGTACCTTCATATAACTGTTTAAGATACTTTGGATGATTTTTACATTTGAAATCAAGAAGTTTGTTGTCATGCGCTACACAGTTTCTGATTTCTAAAATATTTTCTAGTATTTTATCGATATATTTTGCTTCTAGTTTAACGTGTTCATTGATGTTGCTTTTAAAAATTTTAGAGAGTTCACTAGCAATGTTATTACGAGTTTTATCATCGGATAATTTGTAAAGTTTTATAATACTGCCGAATGATAATTCATTTACAATAACCCATATAGGAACGTCATTATGAGCACTGTAATTATGTTTGATTGAGTTAGGCACTCTTGCATTTAATGAAGAACTAATAGTTCTTGAAATTAGTGCTAAGGTTTTCATTATTTCGAAAGGTTTATTTTTATTGTTATTGTAATTTGCGATATTAAGGTATGAAAATGAGCGGGTATTATGATACTTTTCAGCAAAATAATAGGAAAATATAGATTTAAAATGTTTTTCAGCAATTAGTATATATTTCATTAGTAAAGATTTAATCTCTGTATCATAAATATGTAAAGTTTTTATGTTTTCAAAATATGTCC
>NZ_PPRF01000042.1 GCF_002902145.1 Staphylococcus rostri
TAATTTGCTTATTATTAGTACCTGCTATAATTTGGTTAATGAATAGATTTGTTTTTCCTAATCTCATTCAACTTTTTAGAAAGTCGATGAACAATGCTAGAAAATCAAAAGGTTTAAATACATTAGCATCTAAAAACGCACTTGATACAATTTTACAAAACTATACTAAATTTTATATTGAAAAATACAGTAATGAAAATAATGATCCAATATTACAAGGTATATTAGAAAAGTATGAACTTACTATTGATACTGATGCAATATTTATTATAGAACCTACACCAGTTATTAAAAATAAAGAAAAAATAATTAAAGAACATTTGTATCAACCTAAAAATACAGATAACTATTACAAAATATACGTGATAAAGGATTAGCTTTTTTTCTTATAGTCATTGCCAAATAATGATTCCATAGTTGATTCACTTGGTCTTTCGAATTCAGTAGTGCGATTATTGTAACTTTTTCTAGCTGGTTCGTTATTCCTTTTCTCGTGACCTGAACCACCTCCGCCGCGATGACCAGGATCTTTAGGGTTATATTGTTTATCGTTATCTTTAGTCATTTATCTCACCTCCTCCAAACGTCTACGCTTGTAGGCGTTTTAATTTTATAAAATCACTTTGCCTATCACTTTAATTTATTGGTTGAATTTGGTCTAAAATTTCATTTTGGCGTTTTTCCATAGCATTGTATGCTTCATCGCTAACACCATCTTGGTACATTTTGTCTGAAAGCTCAAAATACTCTTTCTGTAACGCGGCTTCTTTTTGTTCTCGGGCTTGATTTTCAGCTTCGACGATTCTGTTGTATTCATCATAGTCAATCATACCCGCAT
This sequence comes from Staphylococcus rostri, assembly GCF_002902145.1. GTDB lineage: Bacteria > Bacillota > Bacilli > Staphylococcales > Staphylococcaceae > Staphylococcus > Staphylococcus rostri. The sequence goes on from NZ_PPRF01000042.1 coordinate 839, forward strand.
CAGTGCCTAAAGAAGCTTGATTATAAATCGATTGTTCATCTCCGTTTTCTACTCTTAAAGAACTCTGATACGCAGATAGCGCTGAACCTTCTGTGACATTTCCTTGTGGAATAACTCCATTAGCAACAGCGCTGTTATAAGCCTGTATCTTTTGTTCTTCGGAATAATTACCGTAAAGAACTTGTTCTAAAGTTGACCTATCGGTTATATTGGAAAAGTCAATAGAAGTGGTTTTATTAACTTTCTCTGATTCGTTTATCTTTTGTTCCTTTTCCTGGCTTACTTTTTTCTTTTCAGTTTTATCTTCTGTCTTAGTCTCTTTTTTAGGTTCTTCTTTTTTCTCTTTTTCATCATTACCACAAGCACCTAATACTAAAGCGCTAGCTAAAAGTATACCTAATAGTTTTTTCATGAATTTCGCTCCTTATTATCTGAATAATTTTTGACTTGCTATAACTTTTCCTACAATTTTGACTTCATCTTCACTGCCGTAGACCTGAGGATAATGTTGTGGGTTGTTTGATTCAGGTATTAATATAATTTGGTCGTCAGTGTATCGAATACGTTTCACTGTTGCGTTGTAGCCATTAATTAGAACCACTCCAAGTTGCCCGTTTTCAACAATTGAGTCTTTTTCTACTACAACAATATCTCCCTCTTGAAATAATTTATCCATGCTATCTCCAGAAACTTGAAGTCCGAATTCTTCTTTATTAGAGTTAAGATTTTTAGTAGCAAAATATATGTAATCTATTAAATTCTCTTCACTATAAATTGGAAGACCTGCTGATATTTTAGATACAACAGGAATTTTTTTGACTGGTAAGGTCTCAAGCACTTTTTCTTCTTTATCTTCAACTAAGTCAGATTTACTTACACTAAAATAATTAGCCAACAATTCTATTTTGTCTATTCGGGGATAGGTCTTTGCATTTATCCAATCAGACAATGTTGTGTATTTTACTTTTAAATCTTTTGATAATTGCTTTCTATCTACATTATTTTGTTTCATAAGACGAGAAATATTTTTAGCCATAACTTCTTTGTTACCGAGCATATTTTTCGCTCCCTTCATCTAATAGTTTAATTACATTATACGGCTTTTCCGTATTTATTACAATAAAAAACAAAAAAATACGGTTTTAATGTTGACATTACGATTTAACCGTAATATACTAAAGTCAGTTCTTTTGAAGGAGGCTAGAAAATGGGAGAACAAAAAGTAAAAAAAGAGCCTTTTACATTAAAAATGTTAAGGGCTAAATATGAGTTAACGCAGGCACAAGCAGGTGCCAAAGTTGGTGTTTCTGCAGATGTTTGGCATAACTGGGAGAAAGCTAAAACTTTTCCTAATGTCCCACAGTTGCAGAAAATAGAAAAAGAATTTGATGTTACTTATAACGACATTATTTTTTTAACTAATAATAACGGTTAAACCGTAATATAAGGCATAAAGGAGGTATAAAGAATGAGCATTCAAGAAGCAACAAAGTTGGCTTTGGAAAAAGGTGTTGCGATTAAAAGGGACAAGAAAGATTTCGATTACGCAATACTACCAACTAACTTAATGTTTTACCAATGCCTAATTATTTCAAAAAGATATAAAGTTAAAGGTCAAACCGCCAGCGCAAGGTGGCAGCCTAGCGCAGACGATTTAATAGCTGATGATTGGGTTTTAGATAATTAATTTTTTAAGGTCAGAAATAGCTTTTAGCAACAAGGAATAATTTTTGCTAGTTTCATTCTCGCAATAAGCGATTCCTTCATTGGAAAGAGCCATTTCAGCAAAACCACCATCTCCAGTGGCAACGGTTGCATAACCATGACTGCCTAATTGGAGAACAGATGACACATAACTATCAAAATCCATACCTAAAAAATAATTATCAAATGATTCTTCATCCGTCCCAAAATATGTCGCAGAATATTGTGATTCACCATCTTCAATTCTATCAAGATACACTTTATAAAATTGAAGTAAAACGAGTTTGGTTTCATTGGTAAGCATAATAATCACCTCCTTAAAGGTGATTATATCAGAAAGGAGAATCAAAAAATGAATGAGTTAGCACTAAGTGATGATTTAACTGTGATTGAAACAGAAATTAAAAGCTACCAAAACATTGCTGGGCAATCAATTTTCGAAATTGGTCGAAGGTTGAAACATGTGAAAGAGAATGACCTTGCTCATGGAGAATGGTCTCATTGGTTAAGGTCAGTAAATTTAAACAGAACACAAGCTACTAAATTTATAAAGGTTAGCGAAGAATTTTCCGATGATTCCACGTGGAATCAATTGGGATTGAGTGCAATGTACATGATCGCAACATTGCCGGAAGAAGAAAGAAATGTAGAACATAGAACATCTAAAGGTGAAATAAAAAAGCCTATAGATATGACTAATAGAGAATTAGAACAGCTCAAACGACAACTCAAACAACGTGACGAACAAAACGCACAGTTACAGTCAAAAGTTGAACAGGCTCAGCGTTCGGAAGAGATAGCACTGAAACAGCTTGAAGATGAGCAGAATAAAGAGCCTGAAATTATTGAAAAGTACATGGAACCCGACGATTACCAAAGTATAAAAAATATGAACGAGTATCTTGTAAGTGAACGTGAATATTACAAAAAATTAGCAGATGACTTTAGAAATGAAGTTAAAGATATAATGAATCAATCTAATCACGAAGTACCTTTAACAAAAGAAGGTGATTATGAAGACTACACACCTATATTGTTAAAAATTTTAGAGCCTACTGAAGTTTTTATACAAAATTATAAACATCATCTTAATGAACAAAAAGTACTGAATAGATTAGAAAAAATAATCAATGAATTAAAGGAGCGATAAGCTATGAAACGAGTAGATATCAACGGACAAGAATTCAAACAAAACACAATGAACTTACCTGTAAATAAAGTGTACAAAACTGATGATTTAGAGATTTTTAAATTCACTAAATTTAACAGAAACATTCTTTTCACAGATGAAATGTTAAAGCAAGCGAAAGAGGGGTTTATCAGTCCAATAATTGTAAACGAGCACATGGTTGTTATTGATGGTCAACACAGACTAGAACATGCTAAAAAAGCAGGTGTTCCAATTGAATATATTATTAAGCCTGGATTAAATGAGCATGATATCGTGCGTATGAACACAACGCAAAGACCTTGGAGCTTGCTCAATTTTATTGAAAGTTATGCGAATCAGGGCTCTGAACAATATGTTGCATTGCTTAATTTAATTAACAAGCATTATGCAGGAACATCAGTGGTTATTGGAGTAGCTAGAAATACAACAGGAAATTCAAATCGTTTGAGCGAACTAGTAAAATCTGGAAATTTTAATTTTGTAAATTTCGAACAAACATTAAATTTCCTTAAATATTATGAAAGGTTTAGAAAAGAAACGCACACGCCTAAAAAGACGAAAGTTGCATTAGCTTTATATGGATTATACAGAATTGAAGGGTTTGATGAAGATAGACTGATTAGAAAAGTTCTGCAAAAGAAATTTGATGATGATTTGAGAGTTAAAGGATATGACCTTACAGAAGCTTTAAAGGAGTTTATAAACAAATACAACGATAAATTAACACAAGACAGCTCGTCTTTCATTGAATACTACGTGAAAAACAATGGGGAATTAATAATTGGCAATCCAAGAAAAAAATGGGCACAAAAAAAGACTGCTGAGTAAGCAGTCAACGAGTAAATATCAACAACACAATTATACCACATGAGGTGGTGAAAATCCACCTCTTAATAAACCGTTAAATTTTAGGAGGTTCAGAGCATGAAAGAAATGCGAACAATAAAAAAAGCAATCATTCTATATACTGCGGTAACAGTGTTAGAACAATTGCTCAAAACTGTAAAAAATAAAGAGATTAAAAACTATTTAGTACCTAAAGACAAAGGTGAACATGACTCTATTCATCTTCTTTCAAAAGCAGCATCGCAGTATTGTAAGCGATAGCCTGAGAATACTTTTTATTTAACTCATATAGAGATAAGTAGAAGTTTTTCTCTTCGCTCATTTCTGGATCGAATTCATAGAATTTTTGTTGAGTTTGCTTAAAATAGTCACTTTCTACATTCAACTCTACTTCTAAAAATTCTTTTAATTCATCAAACTTTTTGTCAAATAGAATTTTATCCATAATTATTCACCTCCTTAGGTTAATAACAACATTATACATGAAAGGTGAGGATTAAATGAAAAACCACAAGAATAAAAAGAAAGGTATAGGCAAATTTTTCTCTAAGTTAAAAGCCCTACTAAAAAGAGCGATACAGAGAAACTTGTTAATTATCAAAGTCAAAGATATTAACAGCATTCCTGAAATTATTTATCAAGGAAAAAAGATTGGTTACAAGAAAGGAATTTATTTTTCTTGGGAAACACCTACTGAAAACTTTAACAATGGGTATGACTTTAAAATTGAGCATTATAAGCGTGACAAAAGAGGTTTGGGAAGGCTTGAGACAACAGGATTTAAGAGTATGTTCAAAGATAAATAATCTAAAATCGAGACAAAAATTGTCCCTTTTAGCAACTCGATTTCGATATATAAAGTGAAAGGAAGTGATTCTTATGACACAAACAATACAAGTCACTGTTCCGATTCCTGATACTCATATTCTTATTGAAAAACAAGAATACGTTGATTTGATGGAAATGACTCTCGACCCAGTTTGGACTATGAAAGACTTAAAAAGTAAGTTGAAAATAGCTTCTGAAGACACTATTAGAAGAAAGTTTTTAGAGAACGTCAAGTTCTATAAAGAACTTAAAGAAAAAGGGATTGTGCATTACCCTGATGAAAACTTTAATCGTTGGCGTTTTAACGCTAGAAAAATGAATCGTTTCATTGATGAAAACTTTGAAGAAATACTCAAGGCGAAAGGAGGTGGATAGCATGAAAGACATAATACCCTGCCTATTCACTTTCGCAGTAGCAATCGTTACAGTTACTGTATTGGCGTTCAACGGTGTTTATCTAACGACGCTGTTGTGGTGGGTGTTGTTCTCGGAGCTTATAACATATTTCGGTACATGTTATGTGCTGAAAGAATTAAAAAAAGACTGATAAGCAACGGCAATTGCGAATCAGTCAAACAATTAAAAAAATATCCAGCACAATTATAACACATTATAGGAGGATGACGGAATGGACTTAGTAACAATCAAATATGCAGAATTCAAGCGCTTAGTTGC
>NZ_PPRF01000043.1 GCF_002902145.1 Staphylococcus rostri
TAACAATTTCTTTTATCATTGTGCAAGATTATCGTTATAAGCATTTATTTTACTTAATGCTTTACCAATCATATTAAATACGTTTCACTCTTATTTTACAAGGACACTTTTTCAATGATTATTTCTAGCTTTTTGGGTATCAAAAATGGTATCAAACCATCTAAGCATACGGCTTAAATGGCTTGATACCTTTGATTTTTTAATCTATAGAAAATAACTTTTACTATTCTATTTTATAAATTAACATAATGTATGCAAGGATAATCTTTAATGACTTCCTGCTATTAAATCTTTTCTTTCAATTACTTTGATATTCTTTTGATCCAAGCCAATAATATAATCTCTTTCACTTTCCATATCTTCTTCAAGAATAAATGTTAAATTTTCTTCATTTATAATTGCATGTAATGCGAGTGATCTTATCGTATGCATAGCCTGATTCGACCTATTGATTATTTTAAAACTTTGTGCACTGCCATTAACATCATTAACCATAAAGTCAACTCTTATTCTGTCTTTTTTATTTTTCCCTCTAATAACATAAGACTTATTAACTTCTTCATAGTTTTTTCTCAAATATGCATCAATATATTTTTTCTTTTCTTTATCTGTCATTTTCTTATCATCATTCATTGAAGGATGCAAAATATATCTAGTTGTATCTTCAATAAATTTCTCAACTTCTGCTAGAGTACTAAATAACTCTGTACTAATATCATCAAACTTAAAATTGTTAACATAATGGAATGTGAATTTTGAGAGTTCCCCATTGAAATTTAGTATATTTTCTTTTATGGCATTTAACATCATATTGGTAAATGATGGATCAAGTTCATCATCAAATGTATAAAGTTTTTTCTTTTTAGGCATTATATTAAAGTGATTTTTGTAATATGACTTACCTTCAACTTGAAATGCAACCGCCACTGCTATATTTGATATTAAAAATACATCAGGATAATAATTCAAACTAGCATACTTAACCTTAAACATTTTAATCACCTCACTAAATAACGCTTTATCTCTTTTATTATATAATCAAATTCATGTATATTCCTGAATAAATACCCTTTTAAATTATTTATATCTTCGTTATCGTACATATTCAATAATACACTTGGAATCTCTTCAATTGTATCACTAATGTCAATACACTCTAAATTCTTTTTAAAATCTCGAGCAACTTCATCTATTGTCTTTTCATCAATTATTCTATTTTCAATCAAACTTTGATGTCCGCCATAAGAAAATATTTCACCAACAATTTCTTTTATACTTGGTAGTGGTTGTCTCAAAACATCAACCCATATACATTGTCCTGGAAAAATATGTGTATAGTCAATTGGAAATAAACTTGCTTTCTTCCCTTTTTTTGGCATTTTTAATAGTAAGTTTCCTTTATTTCTATCATAATTGGCAATAAATATATCAAAGATTATTAATTTTATAATTTCTTCAATGTCAATTGTCGCCGTGTATAACGGACTATCAATTTGTATCACTGCGTTTTCAAGCTTTGTATATGTAAAGATATCATTATTTTTGATTGAATAGTCAGGCTCCAAATAATTCTTAGTTTTATTTTCTTTAAAGATAGCAAAGCCATATTCAGGGGTTGGAATTCCTAGTTTACTCGCCAAAGCATATCCTATATATTCATTAAATAAAGCATAATGCCCTTGAGGATTGTTTATGTGTTTGACAACAACAATTTTATTCTCTATTTTGCCATATAGCGGGTCTGTCGAAAAGTACTCTCCAACGAAACTTGTAATTTCTGTTAATTGTTCCACCAATCTTTTCTCCTTGTATATTTAAGTAATTAGATTTTACTATATATTCTGAAAATAATACAACCGAAATATTGAACAGCCCATTTTTGGTATCAAAAAAGGTATCAAGACATCTAAGCATACGGCTTAAATGGCTTGATACCATAGGTTTATCCTAACCGATAGATCCTTCCATTTCGAATTTGATCAAACGGTTCATTTCAACTGCATATTCCATTGGTAATTCTTTTGTGAATGGCTCAATGAAGCCCATAACGATCATTTCTGTCGCTTCTTCTTCAGAGATACCACGTGACATCAAGTAGAAGAGTTGTTCTTCTGATACTTTAGATACTTTTGCTTCGTGTTCTAAAGAAATGTTGTCATTAAAGATTTCGTTGTATGGAATTGTATCTGATGTTGACTCGTTATCTAAAATCAATGTATCACATTCGATATTAGAACGTGCGCCTTTCGCTTTACGTCCGAAATGTACGATACCGCGATAAACAACTTTACCGCCGTCTTTAGAAATTGATTTTGATACGATTGTTGAAGATGTGTTCGGTGCTTTATGAATCATTTTAGCACCGGCATCTTGAACTTGTCCTTTACCTGCGAATGCGATAGATAATGTGCTACCTTTTGCACCTTCACCTACAAGGACACATGCTGGGTATTTCATTGTGAGTTTAGAACCCATGTTACCGTCTACCCATTCCATGTTGCCGTTCGCGTGTACAAGTGTACGTTTTGTTACAAGGTTGTATACGTTGTTCGCCCAGTTTTGGATTGTTGTATAACGAACGTGTGCATCTTTGTGTACGATGATTTCAACGACTGCTGAGTGCAATGAGTTCGTTGTGTACACTGGTGCCGTACAACCTTCAACGTAGTTTACTGATGAGCCTTCATCCGCAATGATTAATGTACGTTCGAATTGCCCCATGTTTTCAGAGTTGATACGGAAGTACGCTTGTAACGGTGTATCTAACTTCACATTTTTCGGTACATAGATGAATGAACCACCTGACCATACCGCTGAGTTCAATGCAGCAAACTTGTTGTCAGCTGCTGGAATTACAGATGCAAAGTATTCTTTAAATAAGTCTTCGTTTTCTTTTAAAGCTGTATCTGTATCTTTGAAAATAATTCCTTTTTCTTCAAGGTCTTTTTCCATATTGTGATATACAACTTCTGATTCATATTGTGCAGAAACCCCTGCTAAATATTTTTGTTCTGCTTCAGGGATACCTAATTTATCAAAAGTACGTTTGATTTCTTCAGGTACTTCATCCCAAGAACGCTCTGAACGTTCTGATGGTTTAACGTAGTATGTGATATCGTCAAAATCTAATTCTGACAAGTCGCCGCCCCATTGTGGCATTGGCATTTTGTAGAATAATTTTAATGCTTTGAGTCGGAAATCTAACATCCATTCCGGCTCACCTTTCATATTTGAGATTTCACGTACAATGTTTTCTGTTAAGCCACGTTCTGATCTAAAAATCGATACGTCTTCATCATGGAAGCCATATTTGTAATCGCCCACATCAGGTGCTTTCTTAGCCATCAATCATCACTCCTCTATATTCTTAATACCGTGCATGCGTGATGCATACGTTATATCGTTAAGCACTACTCGTCTTCTGTTGTGCCTTTACCTTCTTTTTCGACAGTGCCTTTTTCCAATGCTTTCCATGCAAGTGTTGCACATTTGATACGTGCTGGGAATTGTGAAACGCCTTGAAGTGCTTCAATGTCTCCCATATCTTCAGTGATTGTATAATCTTCACCGAGCATCATTTTTGTGAACTCTTGGCTCATTTGCATGGCTTCTTTCAGGCTGTGTCCTTTAATCGCTTCTGTCATCATAGACGCACTTGACATAGAAATTGAACAACCTTCACCTTCGAATTTTGCGTCGTGTACAATACCATCTACAATATCGAATGTTAGGTGGATACGGTCACCACATGTTGGGTTATTCATATCAACAGTCATCGTACCGTCTTCAATAACCCCTTTGTTACGAGGGTTTTTGTAGTGATCCATAATCACAGAGCGATACAATTGGTCTAAGTTATTAAAATTCATATGAGAAAAACTCCTTCGTTTTCTTCAATCCTTCGACAAGTTGATCGACGTCTTCTTTGGTATTGTAAATGTAGAAGCTCGCACGTGCAGTAGATGAGACATTTAACCATTTCATTAACGGTTGTGCACAGTGGTGTCCTGCACGCACTGCAACGCCTTCTGTATCAAGTGCAGTTGCTACATCGTGTGGGTGAACGCCATCCATATTAAATGTAATCACACCGGCACGTTTGTCTACTGCTGGGCCATAAATTGAAATTCCTTCAATTTGAGACATTTGTTCATACGCATATTGTGTTAATGCTTGTTCGTGTGCATGAATCGCATCGAACCCAATCGCTTCAAGGTATTCAATCGCTGCTTGTAGACCAATCGCTTGTGCAATGAGTGGCGTACCTGCCTCGAATTTCGTCGGTAAGTCCGTCCATGTGCTTTCATAAAGACCTACAAAGTCAATCATATCGCCACCAAATTCAATTGGTTCCATATTTTGTAAGTGTTCACGTTTACCGTATAACACACCAATACCTGTTGGCCCTAACATTTTATGTCCACTAAAGCTATAGAAGTCTATATCAAGATCTTGAACATCTATTTTCATGTGCGGTACAGATTGCGCACCGTCAACAGCGATAATCGCACCATGTGCATGTGCAACTTCCGCAATTGCTTTGACATCATTGATTGTGCCTAGAACGTTTGATACGTGTGCAACAGCAACAATTTTCGTCTTGTCCGTCACTGTTGCCTTAACAGCATCAAGCGTTAACTCACCGTCTTCTGTCATCGGAATAAACTTCAATGTTGCACCTTTACGCTTGGCTAGTTGTTGCCAAGGTACCAAGTTGGCATGGTGCTCCATTTCAGTTACAACAATTTCATCGCCCGCTTCAATGTTCGCATCGCCATAACTGTGTGCGACAAGGTTAATAGACGCTGTTGTCCCACGTGTGAACACAATTTCTTCAAAGTAACGTGCATGGATGAAACGACGCACTGTTTCACGTGCACCTTCATATCCATCTGTTGCCAATGAACCGAGCGTGTGCACACCACGGTGGACATTAGAGTTATAACGCTCGTAATAATCATCTAATGCGGCAATAACTTGCTTCGGTTTTTGACTTGTTGCTGTCGAGTCCAAATAAGCAAGACGTTTGCCATTTACTTGTTGTTCTAAGATTGGAAAGTCTTGTATGATTGCTTTTACATCTAATTGAGTATCAGCCACGTCTATCACAGACCTTTCTAAAGTTATGTTATTTACCTACTTTAAGCTCGATAACTTCGCGTAATTGTCGTTGTACGTCTTCAATCGGTAATTCACGAACAACAGGGTCTAAGAAACCGTGGATAACTAAGCGTTCTGCTTCTTCTTGTGAAATACCACGACTCATTAAGTAGTAAAGTTGTTCTGGATCCACACGACCAACTGATGCTGCGTGACCTGCTTCTACATCATCTTCATCAATTAATAAAATTGGGTTCGCGTCTCCACGTGCGTTTTCTGACAACATTAACACACGAGATGATTGGTTCGCTGCAGAGCCTTTACCACCGTGTTTGATATGGCCGATACCGTTAAAGATTGATGATGCACTTTCTTTCATAACACCATGTTTCAAGATATAACCATCTGTTTCTTTACCGTATTGTACGATTTTAGATGTTAAGTTGATTGTTTGATCGCCGCGACCAACGACTACTGATTTCAAGTCTGATGTTGAACGATCACCAATCAAGTTTGTTGTGTTGTCGATGATTTGGTCGCCTTCATTCATTAAACCTAATGACCAGTTGATAGACGCATCGGCAGCTGTTACACCTCGACGAATGATATAACCTGTGAATCCTTTATCTAAGAAGTCTACAGAACCGTATGATACTTTCGCGTTCGGTGCAGCAATAACTTCTGAAATAATGTTGATTTGGTTACCTTCACCACTTGTTGTAGATAAGTAGTTTTCAACGTAAGTAAGTTCCGCACTTTCTTCTGTCACGATTAACACGTGGTTGAAGAAACTTGCATTTTCATCGTCATGTAAAACGACATATTGAATTGGATCAGCAACTACTACGTTCTTAGGTACGTAAACAAATACGCCACCGTTCATTAATGCAGTGTGTAACGCTGTTAAACGATGTTCATCAACAGTTACAGCATCTTTCATGTAGTATTTTTCAACAAGATCGCTGTGATTTTTCAATGCTTCACTAATGTGCTCGATAATCACACCATCTTGTTGTGCTTGTTCATTCACTTTTGTAAACGCTAATGCGTTGTTATGTTGAATAATGAGGTTTTCTGTATTTTCAACGTTAATAATACGATCAATTTCTGATGGTAAGTCGTTGAGATTTTCAAATGCAGCACCTGTTGTGTGGTGTTGTTTGAAAGAATCGAAATCCCATTTGTCGATTTTTGTTTTATCTGGTTTTGGCATTTCTAAAGACTCAGCTTGCGCTAACGCTTCTTTTCGTAGCGTTGTCATCCAAGAAGGTTCGTTTTGAGCCTGTGAATAATCAACAAGTTGCGCTTCAGAAATATTTAATGTTTCAGTCGTCATAATTATTTCCTCCTATATTGATGATTATTACTTCGCTTCTAACGCTTCGTATTCTTCTTTAACCCACTCGTAACCTTCTTCTTCAAGACGTTTTGCTAATTCAGCACCACCTGATTTAACAACGATACCGTTATACATAACGTGTACGTGGTCAGGCGTGATGTAGTTTAATAAACGTTGGTAGTGTGTGATGATTAATGAACCGAATTCTTCTCCGCGCATTTCGTTGATACCTTTTGATACAACTTTTAATGCGTCGATATCAAGACCTGAGTCGATTTCGTCAAGGATAGCGAATTTAGGTTGTAACATCATTAATTGTAAGATTTCGTTACGTTTCTTTTCCCCACCTGAGAAACCTTCATTTAAGTAACGTTGCGCCATGTCTTTATCCATTTCTAAGAAGTCCATTTGTTTGTCTAACTTCTTAATGAATTGCATCAAGTTGATTTCTTGGCCTTCTTCACGTTGTGCATTGATTGCTGAACGTAAGAAGTCGGCATTTGTAACACCCGTAATTTCTGATGGGTATTGCATTGCAAGGAAAAGACCTGCTTTAGCACGTTCGTCTACTTCTAATTCAAGAACGTTTACACCATCCAATAATACTTCTCCTTTAGTAATTTCGAATGATGGATGTCCCATGATTGCAGAAGATAATGTTGACTTACCTGTACCGTTTGGTCCCATGATTGCATGTATTTCACCAGTGTTAATTGTTAAGTTAACACCTTTTAAGATTTCTTTATCGTCAATAGATACGTGTAAATCTTTAATTTCTAATACTGATGGCATTGATATTCCCTCCAAATATATGTTTGATTCCTTACACTAGTTTATAATAATTTTAATCTAACGTCAAAACCATTCTTTAAATGTACAACGCTTATTATAACTGAAATAACGTCTTTTATAAACCAATTAAGATTGCAAAAGTAAGCCCAAAATGATTCGCTAATAAATCCAATTTAAGAAATGTTATTGATAATAAGTTGTATTCTGTTCTCAATCGGTCGCAAGTCCTATGATTCTTACATAACAGATATGGCATTATTATGATATGATATAAAGACTTACAAGAAAGGAATCGCTTTTTCATGTCTAAATTTAAACTTTCAAATATTCCTCGTGGGTTTGCCATGGGTATTAGCGACCTTATTCCCGGCGTTAGTGGTGGAACAATCGCTTTACTATTAGGAATCTATGACGACTTTATCGCCTCAGTGAGTGGCGTATTCTCAAAACACTTCAAAAAAAGTATCGCATTCTTACTTCCAATTGTGATTGGTATGGGGCTTGCGATTGGTAGCTTAAGCAGCGTGATTAACTATTTACTAGCAGAACATCCTATGCCAACGATGTTTTTCTTCTTTGGTTTAATTCTTGGGATTATTCCATTTTTAGTACGTATTTCAAAAATCAAACAGACGTATACAGCTAAACATTGGATCATTTTAGTTGTAGCAATTGCGTTACTCGCGGTAATGGCTTTCTTTAAAGGAGACACCGCACATGGTGCACCATCACATATTGATTTATCTGCACCAATGCTCATCAAATATTTTATCGCTGGTATTTGTGCTTCAAGTGCCATGTTACTACCAGGTATCTCTGGTTCATTTGTATTATTGCTATTTGGTGTGTACAGTACCGTGACATATTCAATTTCCGAATTCGTACGCTTTAACTTCCAAGCGTTACCTGTGCTTATCTTAGTTGGTTCAGGTATTCTCGTCGGCTTTTTAGTCGCAAGTAAGTTGATTACGTATTTATTACAACACTATACGTATATGACATATGCCGCTATTTTAGGGCTTGTTATCGGATCACTCTTTTCCGTGTTCCCCGGTGTACCAACGACTGGCGTAATTTGGCTTGTTTCAGCCATGTCACTCGTTTTAGGATTTATCATCAGTTACGTTTTAGGCAAATACACAGAAGCTTAATCGACCATATTTAAAAGCCGTATCACAAGTTGTTCGCACAACTCGTGATACGGCTTTTCTTTTTATATCATCTGAATAATATAAGCTATAACAAGAATAATTACTGATAATGCTATTGTGATAATGCCAATTGGCGCGTACTTATTGACTAATGCTTGATATTCGTAATCCGGTGCTTTCTGTTTTTTTAACTTCCAAACATTGGCTAATAAATACACAGATTCAGCGAGTGACACGATTAACACAATTGTAAGTACAGTTACCATTTTAAGCCCCCTTCATGAATACACTCATTTTTTGAAACCAATCATATCTTCTAGTTCCATTTAAACAAACTATCATAAACATGTCATCTGCTTTTATTAAGCTTCTCATTTATGCAGTTTTATTTTTATATCCCATCAAAATAACTTCACTACTTTAATAGGTTATATATTGAATATTGTGATTTGTCTGGTCTGATTCCGTGATATTTTTTTATCGCATCAACTAAGTCATATTGGATATAAAAATTTTCAACGAATTTGATATTCTTCACTTTTTTACCGGTGAGGTTTTTCATAAATAATGATGGTTTCTGAGTACTTTTCACTTTTTGATATTCTTTATATTTATCCATAGCCATAATCATCAGCATTTCAATTTCAGGACGAGTTACAACACAAAGCTGCTGTTCGACATTGTGTGAAAACATCTTTTTTAATTTCAATTCATGCTGTTTGTCCACTACTAAAATAATCGTTATTTTATTCTCATACTTCAATGTGAGATATTTTTGCGTGAACTTTGTAGCATTTCTAAATTCGCCACCTAAAACTTTTTCATCAATTAAACGGCTCCTAGTGAAAAACAACCTATTTTCATCGAGCAATTTGTCGATTATATACTTTTCGCATTCTCCTTCGCATATAAGAGCAATGTAATTATTGTTATTAATGATACTGCGCATTAGTTCCCCCTTATATAATCACGAATATCTTTTTTAATATTTTGATAGCTCTTGTAATCGGGAACAGTATCCACTACTCCGCTTAAAAATATTTCACTTTTTTTCTTGTCAGACCTATCGTATTCACCCAGTCGATCAGATAACTTTTTCACTTTAATTGCTTCTTCTTTATTTAAAACATATATACTATCACTTCTATCAATTTCATCTAATACCTCAACATAATGGGTACTAAATAGTAATGTCGCTCCATTGTTATTAATATCAGACAAGAAGAATTCTAAAATACTTGAAACTATACGCTTATTTAAATGGTTTTCAATCTCGTCAATTATCAGATATCCACCTCTTGATAGAACCGTTACGACATTGGCAAATATGTTTAGTCCTTTGATTGTCCCAGATGATAAAATATTCCCTAAATCAGCAATATCCGAAGTGTGTATCACATCAGAATTTTTAAATTTAATTTCAAATTTTGGTAAAGTATGTTTTTTTAAATTATAATTTTCTTCATCTTTAATTCTAAATAGTTCTACGCTAGGATCTAAATACCTGATAAACGATTCATTAGTCATATTTTTTAGGTAGTATGCAAAAACATTCATGTCTGTTAGATTAATCAATTCAAAAACTTTCTCATTTCTATCATCTTTTTCATTTAAGATTGCTGAGAAAATTGTGTCTTCATCTTTCAAATATGAGTTATTTAAACCCCTTCTATTTTGTATATGATCATATAGCTCATTATCAAAAATATTTTTCTTATTTACTCTTTTGCTGACCTTTCTCAAGTACAAATCCTCATCATAGAAATATAGTTTTGAGTTAGCGCCATCTTTATTCTCTTTCATTATAGTAGAATTGATTAAATAGATAGCTTTTTCTTCCTCATCATACAAGTGTATTTTTACGTTTAATTGATCACTAAACGTCTTTGATAAATGCGTATGAAATGAGATGCTTTCATTATCTATATAAATTGATAATAAACTTTCTATGATTGCTAAAGTTGTTGTTTTACCAGAAGCATTAATACCAACAAATGACATTGAATTTTGTTTATAAATACTATTAAATAAGGGATTAACAGTTACATTGGTTTCATAAGTGCTAACTTTTTTACTAGCTATAAAATCAACCTTTAATTCTCCATTTTCAAAGTTACTCAAGCCATTTACTATTATTCTTAAAGCCTTCATAATAATATCCTCTTCTCATAATTACGTTTAACTTATATTATCGTATTTTTCGACATTTTTCTACAACTAAGGCGAACAATAGACTATATTTGTATATTAATAACGTATTTTTCGTTTTTGAATAACATGTTGCCCATTCTAATAACAGCTACCAACTTATACTTTTTCATTATGGACATAGTAAAAACCCCATAAACATGACATTTACAGGGTTTACTACTATTTGAATTATTTCGCTGGAATTACAGCACCATCGTATTCTTTATTAATGAAGTCGCGTACTTCGTCTGATTGTAAGGCTTTGATTAAGTCTTGGAACTTTTTATCATCTTTATGCCCTTTTTGAACAACTAATACGTTCGCAAATGGAGATGATGCATCTTCTACTGCAATCGAATCTTTCAATGGTTTTAAGCCGTTATCAATTGCATAGTTTGAGTTCATGATAACCGCATCGCCTTCGTTGTTGTTGTATGTTTTCGGTAAGAATTCTGCACCTTGTTGGTTATCAAATTCTAAGTGCTTTTTGTTTTCTACGATGTCATCCAACTTGGCATCTTCAATTTTGACACCTGGTTTAATTTTAATAAGTCCTTCATTAACAAAGAATGATAGGAAGCGTCCTTCTTCAGCTGGATTGTTTGAAATGTAAATTTTCGCACCGTCTGGCAAGTCTTTTAAGCTTTTATGTTTTTTACTATAGACACCCATAGGCGTTGTTAAAACTTTACCAACTGTTTCTAATTGATAGCCATGTGATTTCTGTTCAGCTTTCAAATATGGTACATGTTGGAACATATTGGCATCCACATCGCCTTTGTCTAACAACTTATTCGGAATTTTATAGTCGTTTACTTCTCTAACTTGAACATCATAACCATCTTTTTTCAAAATCTTGCCTGCTTTTTTCACAACTTCCCCATGCGGTGTTGGCGATGCCGCAACGACAATTTTCTTATCTTCTTTATCCGCTTCTTGTTTATTACCACACGCTGTTAAGACAACTGCAAATGCGGCTAATACAACAATGACTAATCTTAACTTTTTCATGTAAAATACCCCTTTCTGATACCCATCCACATTGAATTAGGTTATAAAAAAAGACGGGGTCGCGCTGTATATGATCACAACGCGCTCCCATCTTGCTATTTAGTTCTCAAGGTCATGCTTATTTAGCAGGTGTTACAGCACCATCATATTTCTTGTTGATGAAGTCTTGGATGTCTTTTGATTGTAACACTTCAATCAATGCTTTAATTTTCTCATCGTCTTTATGTCCTTCTTGAACTGCGATTAAGTTCGCATATGGATTGTCTTCTTTACCGCTTTCAACAGCGATAGAGTCTTTTTGTGGGTTTAACTTTTGCTCAATTGCAAAGTTAGAGTTGATGATTACTGCATCGCCTTCATTATTTTGGTAAGTTTTTGGTAAGAATTCTGCTGCTTGTTTGTTATTGAACTTGATGTCTTTTTTGTTTTCAACGATATCATCAAATGTTGCGTCTTGAATTTTAACGCCGTCTTTGATTTTGATTAATCCTTCATCCACGAAGAATTTTAAGAAACGACCTTGTTCAGCCGGGTTGTTTGAAACGAAAACTTCTGCGCCATCAGGTAAATCTTTTAAGCTTTTGTGTTTTTGTGAATATACAGCCATTGGTTCTAAGTGAACGTTACCTGCAGATTCAATTTTGTAGCCTTTTTCTTTTTTCTCAGTTTCAATATATGGTGTGTGTTGGAAGAAATTGGCATCTAATTCACCAGCATCTAACAATTTGTTTGGTGTTGTGTAGTCGTTAATAACTTTTACTTCTAAGTCATAACCTTTTTCTTTCAATAATGGTTTTGCTTCTTCTAAGATTTCAGCGTGTGGTGCAGGTGAAGCCCCAACAACGATTTTTTTGTTGTCTTTAGCTTCTTCCTTGTTACCACATGCAGCAAGTGCAACAGCTAATACAAAAATAAGTGCGATTGATAAAATTCTCTTCATGCTTTTAACTCCTTTTTGGTTATTATCGTTTATCTATTTTATTTGTAAACCAATCCCCGAGGAACTGAATTACAAAAACGATGACTAAAATTAAAATGGTTGAAACTAAAATGACGTCATTTTGGTTACGTGTGAAACCAGTTAGGTAAGCTAAGTTACCAAGACCACCAGCACCGATAACACCCGCTACTGCAGTTGAACCAACCAATGCGATGGCTGTAACTGTAATACCAGAAATCAATGCAGGCAACGACTCTGGAATCAATACTTTTAAAATGATTGTCCATGTTGTAGACCCCATAGAACGTGCTGCTTCGATAACGCCTTTGTCAATTTCCTTCAAGGCGATTTCAACAAGTCGTCCATAGAATGGTGATGCACCGATAATTAATGCTGGTAATGCACCTGTTGGACCACTGATTGTACCTAGAATCAAGCTCGTGAATGGAATTAAGAGCAAGATTAAGATAATGAACGGAATCGCTCGGAATAAGTTAACAAAGAATGAAACGATACTGTAGAAGATACGTCCTGCCTTCGATTGACTCTTAGATGTTAAGAATAAAATGACACCTAAAATTAAACCTAAGATGAATGAAAATGCAGTTGAAATCACGGTCATATACAGTGTTTCATATGTCGCTATCCAGACCTCTGGCCAACGCACATTCGGCATTGTGATCATCTCTTGTAGTATTTCACTAAAACTCTTACCCATGTTTGATCACCTCTACTTGAATGTTTTGACCTTCTAAGTCTTGTTTTAAATGGTTAAAGTCATCCTGTGAAATTGCTGAAATATGGATGAGTAAGAACCCTGCAGCGCCTGTTTTTGCTTGTTTAATGTTACCTTCCAGAATATTCACAGAAACATTATGCTTTTGTGCAATATCTGATACAACAGGTTGCATTGTGTTCTCACCAGAAAATGATAACTTCACAACTCTATCATTAGGTGCAATGTTCAAGGCATTCGCAATACTTTCAAAGTCCTGTTCAGGCTGCAAATCTTCTTGAACGAAACGTCGTGTCACACGGTGTTGTGGGTTTTCGAAAACATCCGATACATTACCATGCTCAATTACACGACCATTCTCCATAACAGCGACTTCATCACATACACGACGGATAACGTGCATCTCATGCGTAATGATGATAATCGTTAAATTTTGTTCTTTTTTAAGTTGTAATAACAGATCTAAAATTTCATCTGTTGTTTGTGGATCCAATGCACTTGTTGCCTCATCACACAACAGCACTTCTGGATCATTCGCTAATGCTCTTGCAATACCGACACGTTGCTTTTGACCACCTGATAACTCTGATGGGTACGCATGTTCACGTCCGGCAAGACCTACACGTTGAACCAATGCTTCTGCCTTTTTCGTTGCTTCCGCTTTTGGTACACCCGCTATCTCTAATGGAAACTTAATATTTTCTAAAACTGTTCGAGACCATAGTAGATTAAAGTGTTGGAAAATCATGCTCACTTTTTGACGTTTTTGACGCAAATCTTGCTTACTCAATTTCCCAATATTATCGCCACCAATAATGACGTCACCTGAAGTTGGTGTCTCTAAGTAATTAAAGAGTCGTACTAATGTACTTTTACCTGCCCCAGAGAATCCGATAATCCCGTATATCGTCCCCTTAGCTATATTCAAATTTACATGATCTACAGCCGTAACAGTCTTGGATTTGCTCTCATATTTTTTAACAATATTTTTTAGCTCAATCATCTTGCTCCTCCTTGTGCAAAACAGCTCTTATGCCAAATAAAAATTGCCTTCTCTTTTTTAATGAAAGAGAAGGCAATAAACGTAGCTACCTTTCTCTCATCTTCTAAAGTCTGTAACAACTTTATGTGACTTGGCACCATTTCTATCGCTAGACGGTTGCCGGGCTTCAAAGGGCACATCCCTCCACCACTCTGGATAAGAGTTTTCTGAATATTGAATTGTTTAAATCTTACCACCTCAATCAAGATTCGTCAATGGCTTTTTTAATTTTTTCTAATAAAAATGGTACAGATTGGAAAGCATACAAACGGTCAATTTCTTGATCACGTTTCATTATAAGCAGCACCGGTACCGATTGGATCTCTTTTTCTTGATTGAATGACGGAAAATAATTCAAATCTACTTTTGTAATGGGTAGCTGCATGATATTATTCACAATATCCAACATACGTTCAGATACTTTGCATGTACCACACATCGTTGTATAGCCAAATATCAGATGCGTCTCTTTCTCAAAATGCTGTGTTAGCACTTCATTCTGTGTATGCGAATTCGTCATCTTGCATAACCCTTTTCTAAAATATAGTAGGTTGAGAATAGCACGTTCATCGACGATATGCCAACATAACGCACAATAAAAAAACTCGGCAAGGAACTATTCGCTCCCAACCGAGTCATAAAAGTCTTATTCACCAATCATTGCTTCGTAACTAGCTGCATCTAATAATGCATCTAATTCACTTTCGTCTGATAATTCAACTTTAACCATCCATGCATTTTCGTATGGTGATTCGTTAACCGCTTCTGGCTCATCTTCTAAGTTTTCGTTCACTTCGATGACTTTACCTGAAACAGGAGAATATAATTCTGATACTGTTTTTACAGATTCAACGCTACCAAAAGTGTCGCCTTCTGATACTTCGTCGTCTACTTCTGGAAGTTCAACGAATACGATGTCACCTAATTCGTTTTGTGCGAAATCAGTAATACCGATGATCGCTGTGTTTCCTTCAACTTTCACCCATTCATGTTCTTTTGAATACTTTAAATTACTTGGCACTGCCACGTGAATCCCCTCCAATTGTTAATGTTATATTTATCATGACACATTGACGTATTTCTATCAACTATTTTATTATAACCAAATATCACGATATGTGTCTTCTTTAAAACCAACTGTTACTTTGTCACCTAATACTGCTAAAGGTCGTTTAACTAGCATTCCGTCTGATGCTAATAACGCTAACATTTCATCATCAGATAGGTCTGCAAGTTTGTCTTTTAAATTTAACTCACGATATTTCGCGCCGTGTGTATTAAACAGTTTTTTAATTTCAATACCAGTTGTCTCAACGATTTGTTGGAATTCTTCTTTCGTTGGCGTATGTTGAACAATGTCGATTGGCTCATAGCTTACACCATGGTCTGTTAAAAACTTCGCTGCTTTTTTACAAGTTGTACAGTTTTTATACTGGTAAAATTTTATCATAAGAACGCCTCCTGTAATGACTTAATTCAAATATAACAAACATTTGAAAATATTGCTCTTTTTTATAAAATGAATTTCGCTTATATTGTGTATGATACGCTTTCCACCCTTGTGTCGCAAGTTGCAATTTGAATGACTTCATGTTTTAAATTCGCTATAATGAGCATACGAAAGAATAAGAGGAGGCATTTTTCATGCAAGCAGTTAAAGATATGACACAATTCAATGAGATCATTCAAAGTTCAGAACCAATTATCGTGAAATTCGAGGCCGGCTGGTGCCCTGATTGTAAAGCAATGGACATGTGGATTGATCCAATTGTTGAAAAATATAACGACTATTCATGGTACGTTGTAGACCGTGACGAAGTAGAAGAAGCAGCTGTAAACCACGAAGTAATGGGTATTCCAAGTATCTTAATCTTCCAAAACGGTGAAAAACTTCATCACTTACACTCTGCAAACGCAAAATCACCAGAACAAGTTGAATCATTCTTAGCTGAAAGTTTCGGCAAATAAATGACAAAAAATAACGCGTATAGATTGGGATAACCCTCTCCATACGCGTTATTTCTTATATATAATCAGTTACAAGACCTCTATTACTTCTTGCACATCTTTTCATCTTATCTTCTTCTTGTAAATCCGTTAAATAGATGAATCCCACAAGTCGTTCATCTGGTAAGACACTGAACGCTTGACGCACTTTCGGATTAAAAATATATTGTGGTGTCTTCCAACAAGTGCCAATCCCTTGTTCATATAGTAACAGTAATAAATTTTGGGCAAATGCACCAACCGCAAGATAGTTTTCATTTTCTTCACGTTGTCGTGCATCACACTTCATGATTAAAGCGACAAAACCACCTAGCTTCGTTACCGCATCGTAATGACTCTGTTGCTTATCTGGCTCACGTGGAAACGCATATCTTGAGATTTCACGACTCATCTCACCCAACTTGTGTTTCGGTACATATACTACACGCCAAGGCTCCCTCATACCATGGTTAGGCGCTTCTGCAGCATCTACCAATGCCTGGCGAACTGCGGCATCATCTATATACATATCATGTTTGAACTTCTTAATACTTCTACGGTTTTTTATAGCGTCTTGAAGTTCCATCTCTATCTACCCCTTATAGATTGATAATAATTATCAATTATACGTAAAAATAGATTATTTATCAAACATATCGTACAGTTTCGTTGCTTCAGCCAGTTGTTTTACCGGAACTTGTCCTGGCGCAACCGCTTCGTCTAACGCACCAAACGTTAAACAACCACCAAATGCTGCCTGTGCTGTACGTGTAATCAGTCCGAGTTGTGACATTGAAATACCTGTCACCCATTGTGTGAGCGCCTCGCTTGCTTCTGACACAGCTTGTAATAGCACTAAGACATCTTGACGACTCTGGGGCATCACTGCGATTTTCAAGTGACTCGCGCCCATTTGGGATAAATGGAAATATGTTTTCTTTAACACGTCTACAGAGGGTGTTTCATCAAAGTTATGATATGATGCGACAATCATGCCACCTTGCGCAATCATCTTACGGCACATGTCGATACGGTTTACGGCAGGCGTCCATTCAACATCTAACCAATCAATCTCAGTTATTGAACTTAAATCAATTAATAATTGTTGATAATCCGCTTCATCAAGTGCACCTTCCCCACCTTGACTGTCAGTTCGATACGTAACTAGTAACTGAAAATCGCCATTAAGCTGTTTTAATGTCGATGCCATCTGCGCCACACTTTCTACATCGCATTGTGGAATCGCATCAATACGCAACTCCAATATATCAAAGTACGGCATATTTTCAGTAACCTTTGCCAGTTCAGTATCAGATAACGTTCGTGTATCCGGCATAAGACTTGCTACAATTTGTGACTTCACATCATTCACCTTTTCTCATTATGGATTAACAATATGTTCAGCTGTTTGATTCTCAATATATGATAATACCTCATCTAATGGAATATCAACTAAGTTTTGTACCGCTTCATCAGTATAGAACGCAACATGTGGTGAAATCAATACATCATCTCGCTCTAGCAAATGACTTAACACTGAATCTTCTAACGGCTTATTCGACCAATCATGTCTAAAGTAAGGTCCTTCATTTTCATACGTATCAATTGCTGCTCCTGCTACCGTTCCATCATCAAGTTTGCGAATCAGTGCATCTGTATCTAATACAACACCACGTGCCGCATTAATCACTAACAAACCTGGTTTTGCTTGATTAAGAATAGCCTCATTAACTACATACTTATTCTCTGGTGATCCAGGAATGTGCAATGTGAGTACATCAATATCCTTCACCAAATCTTCCAGTGAATCAACATATGTCAAAATACCTTCCAATTCAGGATTAGGCGCTATATCATACGCATAAACCTTAGCACCAAAGCCGTGGAAAATCTTCGCAGCACGACTACCGATACGTCCTGTACCTAACACACCAATTTTAAGCGACTCAATCGTGCGACCTTGTAAAGCTAAATCCCATGTAAAATCCTGAACCGCTGCATTGCGATCAATACGGTGTGTATGACGTACGAGTTGTAACGTTCGTGTTACCGCAAACTCTGCAATCGACTGCGGTGAATAGCTCGGTACATTTGAAATTTTAATACCCGTCTCATTCGCAGCAGGCAAGTCATACATATCAAAGCCCGCAGAACGTTGTGCAATGTGATAAATGCCATTTTCAGCTAATACTTTGAAATAATCTGGATTAAAAGCGGTTGTTTGAGATATTGTCACACCATCAATATCTTCAAGCTTTTCTAAATGTTCACCTTCCAAACTATCTTCTGTTAACACCACTTCAACTTCATCTGCATGACGTTCAATCCACTGCTGCAGTGCCGCTTGTTCATCTTCTCTTACATCAAATACTTTAATCTTTTTCATACAATTCACCTCTTAGTTATCAGTCTTTTCGGAATAAAATAACTATATCGTAAATTTAATGTTTTGAAAAGGCTAAATCATTGCATCTTGTTTTACAGGTAGTATAATGAAAGCACCATTTTAAGGAGGCATTTACTATGTCAATTATTTATGAAACAACTGCAACAAATGTTGGAGGTCGTAAAGGGACTGTTCAAACAGACGATAAAGCCCTTGATTTACAAATCACTCCTCCAGACAACACAGACACAGATTCAACAAACCCTGAACAATTATTCGCAGCCGGTTACGCATCATGCTTCAACGGTGCGTTCGATTTAATCTTAAAACGCAACAAATTCCGCAAAGCTGAACCTGTTGTATCAATTACTGTACGTCTAGTGGACGATTCAGAATCAGAAAGTCCAAAATTAGAAGTAGATATTCATGCGAAAGTTAAAAACATGAGCCAAGAAGACGCAGAAAAATCATTAAAACAAGCACATGACTTCTGCCCATACTCAAAAGCGATTAACGGAAACGTTGACGTTGCTTTAAGCGTTGAAGTCGTTGAATAATAACACAATAAAAACTGGGTACGCTGACCTTTATAGGTGAGACGTACCCAGTTTTTATTTATTTTCGCATATTGTTAGAAAGGTGATTTTTCAAAAACTCTGATGGCGTCATATCAAATGTTTTTTTGAAGTTTTTCAAATAGGATTCATACGACTTAAAACCATAATCTTTCCATATATCTTGATCAAACCCTAACGTCACAATATCCGAGGCAATATTATACATTTTGATTTTTCGTATATATTTTAATAACGGGATATTTAATGTTTCTGAGAACAACCTTGAAAGATAACTTGCATTCACAAAGAAATGTTCTGCAATCTTACTTACCGTTAACTGACGCTTATAATTTTCATTAATATAATTCAACACATTCACGATGAGTGGATTCGTGACGTTTG
Organism: Staphylococcus rostri; assembly: GCF_002902145.1. Taxonomy (GTDB): domain Bacteria; phylum Bacillota; class Bacilli; order Staphylococcales; family Staphylococcaceae; genus Staphylococcus; species Staphylococcus rostri. The sequence continues at coordinate 19,633 of NZ_PPRF01000043.1, forward strand.
AATAATTGTTATTATAACCACCTAAATGTATATCGCAAATTTCAAGTTTAAGTTAGTCACCTTTTACGAGTGAGGACTACACTGAGATTATCCGTTTCCGAACCTGTTGAGGATGGATGAGTTTTA
>NZ_PPRF01000044.1 GCF_002902145.1 Staphylococcus rostri
GCATCGAAATTCCAGAAGTGAACGATGCGGATTCAAATGACGTAGCTGATGATGTTGATGCCCAACGAGCAGATGCGGAAAAAGCTGTAGAAGAAGCAAAAGCAGCGGATCAAGCAGCAAAAGACGCATTAGCGAAAGCGGAAGAAGACGGCTTAATCACGCCAGCGGAAAAAGCCGAGTTAGAGGCATTAGCGAAAGAAGCAGCTGACAAAAAAGCGGCAGCGGAAGAAAAAGTCAATGCGTTACCGGAAGATCAAAAAGGTGACTTACCAACAGAACTTGATAAGTTAACAGGTATTGAAATTCCAGAAGTGAACGACGCAGATGCGAACGGTGTAGCTGACGATGTTGATGCGCAACGAGCAGACGCAGAAAAAGCAGTAGAAGAAGCGAAAGCAGCAGATCAAGCAGCTAAGGATGCATTAGCGAAAGCGGAAGAAGATGGATTAATTACACCAGCTGAAAAAGCAGAACTTGAAAAACTTCAAGAAGAAGCACAAGCTAAGAAAGACGAGGCTACTGATAAAGTCAACGCGCTTCCAGAATCACAAAAAGGCGATTTACCTACTGAGTTAGATAAACTAACAGGCATCGAAGTTCCAGAAGTGAACGATGCAGATTCAAATGGCGTAGCTGACGATGTAGATGCGCAACGAGCAGACGCAGAAAAAGCTGTAGAGGAAGCGAAAGCAGCGGATCAAGCAGCAAAAGATGCATTAGCGAAAGCAAATGAAGACGGCTTAATCACACCAGCGGAAAAAGCCGAGTTAGAGGCATTAGCTAAAGAAGCAGCTGACAAAAAAGCGACAGCGACAGATAAAGTCAACGCCCTTCCAGAAGACCAACGTGGAGACTTACCATCAGAACTTGCCAAGTTAACAGGTATCGAAGTTCCAGAAGTTACTAACACAAATACTGGAGATACACCTACTGACCAAGTTGATACTGGTAAACAACAAGAACCAAAAGCACCAGTTAACTCACCAGTAATGCCAAAAGAAACATCAGATAATACAACTGATGTGACGATGGCAACAGGTAAAGTGACAGAAACAAAACCAGAAACACAGCACAAGTCACAAAACAATAAAGTATTGCCAGAAACAGGACAAGAATCTCAGCAAACAACATTGTTTGGTAGTCTGTTTGCAGGATTAGGTGCACTATTGTTCTTCAGAAGACGTAAGAACGAAGAAGAGGAAAGTAAGTAGTTATTTCAAATAGAAAAGCGACAGGACGATTAAAGTCCTGTCGCTTTTTAAATACAAAAAAGCCATATATTCAGGATAAACAGCCTAAATATATGGCAATTTTTAAAGATTAGTATTCGATGTTTGGCATTTTGTTAACGTGTTGTTGATAACGTTTTAATGCAGCTGTTGCAGCACCGATAATAATTGCTACGATCACAAATTTTTTCATGTGGATGCGCACTCCTTTTATTCGTAATAGTTCAATTCTAAGTCTTTAGAAGTTTGTTCACGTGTTTTGCGCATTAATGCTTCATCGTCAATTAATGATTTACCATAAGATGGAATCATTTTTTGGATTTTCGCTGTCCATTCAGATAATTCTTCAGGGAAGTTGCGTTCGATAACTTCTAAAGCAACTGACACAGATGTAGATGCCCCTGGTGATTCACCAAGTAATGCAATAACAGTGTGGTCTTCAGAGTTTACAACTTCTGTACCGAATTGGATGAAGCCTTTACCGTATTCGTCAGTATCTTTGATTACTTGAACACGTTTACCAGCAGTATAAAGTTCCCAGTCAGCGTCGCGTGCTTCAGGAACAAACGTACGTAAGTGGTTCATGCAACCTTCTTTTGTCATTAAAATTTGATCAAAAGAGTATTTCAACAATGGTAAGTTTTTCGCAGCCGATGCTAATAATGTACCAATGTTGTAAGGTTTAACTGACTTGAATAAGTCTAAGTTTGAACCGTTTTTCAAGAATTTAGGGCCAACACTTGCGAATGGTCCGAATAATAATGTTTTCTTACCATCGATAAAGCGTGTGTCTAAGTGAGGCACTGTCATTGGAGGTGTGCCTGGTGGTTCTTTACCGTAAACTTTAACCCCATGTTCTTCGATAACTGATGGGTTTGTACATGCTAAGAATTGACCTGTGATTGGGAAACCACCTAAGTTTTTGCTTTCTGGAATACCAGTTTTTTGTAGCAATGGAATCGCACCGCCACCTGCACCGATAAAGATAACGTCTGCAATTTCAGTTTGAACGTTACCAGTTTGACGGTTAAGTACTTTCACTTCCCATTTGCCATCTTCACGGCGGTGGAAGTTTTTCACTTCATGGTTGTAATGTACGTGTGCATTAGGATGTTTTTCAATGCTACGTGCCATTTTACGTGTTAATTCACCGAAGTTTACGTCCGTACCTTCGTCAATTTTACTTGCAGCCATGATATCATCAGCGCTACGGCCTTTCATCATTAATGGCATCCATTTACGCATTACTTCAATGTCCTCTGTATATTCGATATTGTCGAACATAGGGAATTGTTTCATCGCTTCGTAACGGCCTTTTAAGAACTTAACGTTATTCACGCCACGAACGAAGCTAATGTGTGGTAATGGATTGATGAAATCTCTTGGTGTATCAATGTTTTTACTTTTTACGAGATAGCTCCAGAATTGTTTTGAAATCTCGAATTCTTCATTGATTTCTTTTGCTTTTTCGATATCAATAGAGCCATCTGGTTGTTGTACTGTGTAGTTAAGCTCACAAAGTGCGGCATGTCCAGTACCTGCGTTATGGTTCTCATTCGAACTTTCTTCACCTGGCTGATCTAAACGCTCATAAAGCTTTATATTCCAGTCGGGCTCAAGGTCTTTGATCATTGAACCGAACGTCGTGCTTAGTACACCTGCTCCAATAATAATAATATCTTTGCTGTGTTTGCTTGTCATAAACGATCACCTTTCTATTTGGCTTGAGAGCAAGGCAGTGGTTTACCTTGATACAGTCTATTATATACCACTCTATTTTCATTTTAAATGCTCTGAGCCTATTGAAGTTAAAAAATATCGTGTAGATTGAAAAGATTTACAGGATTGCATGATTCTTCTCAATGTACACAATCACAATTAGTATAATATGTAAATATAAGGACTAAAAGTAATGAGTGACGAGAAATTGTTCATAAAGATGTCATGATTGATATGAAGGTACATTTAAATGTGACCAATTATGAAGTGAATAAAAAAATATATTTAAATATGTACAAAAACGCAACAATATAAGGGAAGTTAAAAGTAAAAAATGATTGTACACAATTCCTTTGGTATCAAGGTTTTTTAAGGGGATTTACCTAATGTAATTCAGCCAATTGTGACAGGAATTTAAGGTAATACGATAAACTAATATCAAGTTAATAAGATAAATATTGAATTAATAAACAAAAACGCTTACAATTTTAGTAAATTAGTCATAAGGTCATCAGATGACTATAAATTTTTCATTAAGTTATTGGGGGAATTTAGATGAATGCCTTATTAATGCTTGTTGCGTTAAGTGCAGTAATCGTACCATTCATTTGTTTGGTTGTTCTACGTATGTCTGCCCTTGTTGGGATGACGATTAGCGCAGTCGTTGTCACAGTACTTGGTTACTTGTTCTGGGGAATTGACGGTGGCGTTATCACTGCCTCTTTCTTACAAGGTGTACATAAAACATTAACAATCATTCTAATTTTATTCGGAGCGTTAACGTTGCTCAACACGTTAAGGGAGACGAATGCTGTAGCACGTATTAACGCAGGATTTCAAAACGTATCACATGATATGCGTGTTCAAGTAATCATTGTTGCATTCCTATTCGGTTCATTAATCGAAGGGGCTTCAGGATTCGGAACACCAGCAATGGTTACAGCGCCACTGATGGTTGCACTTGGGTTCAAACCATTGACGAGTGTCGTGACAGCACTGATTGCAGACAGTGTATCTGTATCATTCGGTGCGGTAGGGACACCAATCTTAGTTGGACTTAGTACATTAAAAGATGCCAACGATACGTTATTCCACATGACAACAATGCGTGTCACAGTCGTTGAATTATTAAGTGGTGTCATGATTCCATTTATTATGGTAGCGACAATGGTCTTCTTCTTCGGGAAAAACGGTAAGGCCAAAGCTATTTTAGAAATCGCACCATGGACGTTATTAATCGGTGTCGTTTATGTATTTACAGCATGGTTCTATGCAATGCTTACAGGTCCAGAGTTCGTATCAATCTTGACACCATTAACAGTTTTAGTCGTAGCGGTATTCACAGCAAGAAAAGGAATTCTAATACCGAAAACAATCTGGCAGGATGCACTTGTGGATGATTATGATGCATCAGCTGCGCCAGCTAAACATGAGATGAGTTTATTATCTGCATGGTCACCGTATTTAATCGTTGTAGCGTTGTTATTATTAACACGTGTTGTCGCACCGGTTAAAGAATTTACAACATCAGTATTTAACTTGTCTTGGAACGAAATTTTGGGATATGAGCGTATCTCATCTAGCTGGGAGTTGTTATACTCACCAGGTACGATTTTACTTGTTTCAGCATTTTTAGCGGTACTTATTCAACGTAAGTCAATTCGTAACTTCACAAAAGCGTGTCGTGAATCAATTAAGACAATTCGAATTACAACAATTACATTGATTGCGACGCTTGCGATGGTGCACGTGTTCAGTAACTCGGGCTTAAACGGTAATGACTTATTAAGTATGCCAGAATTCATTGCAGAAGGTATGGCAAGTACATTTGGTGATGTTTGGCTTGTGATTGCACCATTCTTAGGCGCACTCGGATCATTCATTACAGGTAGTGCGACAGTTTCAACTTTAACATTCGCGCCAATTCAAGCGAACATTGCACAAGCGATCGGTGTAGACGTGTACACGGTGCTTGGTGCACAAGTAATTGGTGCAGCAGCGGGTAATATGATTTGCGTGCATAACGTAGTTGCGGTATGTGCGGTTGTAAATATGCCTGGTAAAGAAGGTAGTGTTATTAGTAAGACACTCGGACCAGCGATGTTGTACTGTATCTTAGCCGGTATCAGTACATTGATTATGGCATCACTATTCTTCTAGAGTGTTAACAATATTGAATATAAGTGGAGTGAAAATCTTTAGGGAAGGGATTTTCATTCCGCTTTTTTATTTGGATGCTAAAAAATAAAAAATGTATAATTTGTGAAAGCCTTTACAAAACTTGTACAGACAAGTTATAATTTGTATATACAAGTTAGAAGAATGAGGAGTGAAAAGCATGGCAGTAAAGCGAACGGATGTACAAGACATTATTGAGGCGATTGGCGGTCCAGAGAACTTACAATCTGCGACACATTGCGTAACGCGTTTGAGATTGGTTTTGGATGATGACAATCAAGTAGATAAGGATAGATTGAGTGATAACCCGCTTGTGAAAGGGCAGTTCAAGGCGGATAATCAATACCAGATTGTGATTGGTCCGGGAACAGTTGATGAAGTGTACAAAGTGTTTATTGATGAGACAGGCACACAAGCAGTGTCGAAGGATGAAGCTAAAGCGCAAGCAGCGAAGAAAGGTAATCCGTTACAACGCTTAATTAAGCTGTTAGGAGATGTTTTCATTCCTATCTTGCCAGCTATCGTAACAGCAGGTTTATTATTAGGGATCAACAATGTTCTAACGATGGAATGGACAAAAGGTGCGCCTTCTATTATTGAGCGTTTTCCAGAAATTGCAGATGTTGCCAATATTATTAATGTAATTGCAACAACAGCATTTATTTTCTTACCTGCATTAGTCGGTTGGAGTGCAATGCGTGTGTTTGGTGGCAATCCAGTACTCGGTATTGTATTAGGCCTTGTGTTAATGCACCCACAATTATTATCACAATATGAAATTGGGACAGCTGAAGAAATTCCAAAGTGGCATATTTTTGGTATTGCGATTGAGCAGTTAAACTATCAAGGACAAGTACTACCAGTATTAATCGCTGCCTATGTGCTTGCTCAAATTGAAAAAGGTATGAATAAGATTGTACCTGATTCTATTAAGTTACTCGTTGTTGCACCAGTAGCATTACTTGTAACAGGCTTCTTAGCATTTTTAGTCATTGGACCAGCAGCGTTATGGATTGGTACAGGTATTACGGTTGCAGTGACAACATTATTTGAAAGTGCCGGCTGGTTAGGTGGCGCAATTTACGGTTTGTTCTATGCACCACTTGTTATTACAGGTCTACATCATATGTTCTTAGCTGTAGACTTCCAGTTAATCGGTAGCTCATTACAAGGTACGTACTTATGGCCAATTTTGGCGCAATCTAACATTGCTCAAGGTTCTGCCGCTTTAGGTGCATGGTATATCTATAAAAAACGTCATATGACAAAAGAACAAGGACTTGCAGCAACATCAAGTTTATCAGGGTTCTTAGGTGTCACTGAACCAGCAATGTTTGGTGTGAACTTACCATTGAAATACCCATTCTTTGCTGCGATTATCACAACAATGTTAACAGGTGCGTTGATTGGTGGCGCAGGTGTGCTTGGTTCTGTAGGTGTTGGTGGTCTTCCAGCAATTATCTCAATCAAACGTGAATTCTGGGGTATCTTTGCAATTGCAACATTGATTTCAATGATTGTACCGGCGATTTTGACAGTAGTATTCTCAAAATTTAGCCGTGAAAAAACGAAGAAAATGGTCGATACACCAGAGACGAAGTAATCGTGTTAAATAGTTAATAACAGATGAATGAAGTAGAATCGTGCGTGATCGCCTTTTCTACTTCTCATTGTTTCTTGCATAAAATGATGACAAAACTAACCATAGAAGGTGACATAATAATGAAAGTACAAGATTGGAAAAAGTCGGTTGTGTATCAAATTTATCCGAAATCATTCAACGATACGACAGGCAATGGTGAAGGTGATTTAAGAGGGATTATCGATAAGTTAGATTATTTGCAGTTTTTAGGCGTGGATTACTTATGGTTAACACCTATTTACGACTCGCCAATGAACGATAACGGCTACGATATTCGTAACTACTATGAAATCAATGAACAGTTTGGCAGCAAAGAAGATTTTCGTGAACTGTTAGATGGTGCACATGCACGTGGACTTAAAATTATTTTAGACATTGTAATCAATCATACGTCGACTGAACATGAATGGTTCCAAGCCGCGCGTCAATCTAAAGAGAGTCCATATCGTGATTTCTATTTCTTTAAGCCATCTCAAGACGGACCACCAACAAACTGGATGTCTAAATTTGGCGGCAATGCGTGGCAACATGAAGATCAAACGGATGAATATTATTTACATTTGTTTGATGTGACGCAAGCAGATCTTAACTGGGAGAATGACAAGGTACGTAAAGCATTACATGACATGATTAATTACTGGATTGATTTTGGTGTAGATGGTTTCCGTTTCGATGTTATCAATCTCATTTCTAAAGGGGCGTTTGAAAACTCTGAAGCGATTGGCAAAGAATTTTATACAGATGGACCACGCGTACATGAGTATATCCACGAGATGAATCGAGAGACGTTCGGCAAGAAAGGGTTAATGACAGTAGGGGAAATGTCTTCAACGACGATTGATCACTGTATTAAATATACGCAACCGGAACGCCAAGAATTAAGTAGTGCGTTTAACTTCCATCATTTGAAAGTGGATTATAAAGATGGTGAGAAGTGGACGAATCAGAAGTTTGATTTGCAGCAATTGAAGTCGATATTAATGGAATGGCAAACGGGTATTTACGAAGGTGGCGGCTGGAATGCGATTTTCTGGTGTAACCATGATCAACCACGTGTCGTGTCACGTTTTGGGACAGATGTAGATGAAACAATGAGACAACAAAGTGCGAAAACACTTGCGATTGTGCTACATTTATTACAAGGAACACCGTATATTTATCAAGGTGAAGAAATTGGGATGACAGATCCGCATTTTACATCGATTGATCAGTATCGAGATGTCGAGTCACTAAATGCATACAATGCGCTTACAGAACAAGGATATGATGAACAGGAAATCCTAACGATTCTTGGTCAGAAGTCTCGAGATAACTCACGTACACCAATGCAGTGGTCTGCGGATGCACATGCTGGTTTTACAACGGCGACACCATGGATTGATGTGGCGCCGAATTATGAAACTATCAATGTTGAAGCGGCACTTGAGGATCCGAATTCCATCTTCTACACGTACAAAAAGTTGATTGAATTGAGACATACGCATGACATTATTACGTATGGTGATATTGTGCCGCGTTATATGGAACATGAACAACTCTTTGTCTACGAGCGTAACTATGAAGATCAGAAGTGGGTGGTCGTTGCGAATATGACAGATCAACCTGCGCAATTACCAAGCGATATTGAGCGTGAAGGAGAAGTTGTGCTTCAAAACGGTCATGTGTCAGATGGTTACCTTGATCCGTATGCGGCGTACGTTATTTCTATAGAATCAAAGTAAGAGGCGGATATAGGCGATGAAAAAACAAAATAAGTTTAGGCACATTTATGAACATATGCGTAATGCAATTGTCGATGGAACGTATGCGTACGGTACACAATTACCATCAGAACATCAGCTAGTGGATCAATACAATGTGTCACGTGAAACAGTCCGTAAAAGTTTGAACATGTTAGTGTCTGACGGCATGATTCAGAAGATACGTGGGAAAGGATCGGTTGTCATCTATCAAGGTGTTACAGAGTTTCCGTTTGCTGATTTGGTAAGTTTCAAAGAAGTTCAACAAGAGAGAGGTAAAGCGCATCAAACGCATCTACATGTTTTTGAAAAGATTGTTGCTAGAGACGTGCCGACTGTTCAACAAGCACTCGACCTTTCAGCAGACACGCGTTTATGGCACATCATTCGTGATCGAAAAATCGAGGGTATTACAAAGATTATTGATGAAGATTACTTATTGTATGATTTGTTTCCCGATTTAACGGAAGACATTCTCTTGGATTCGTTATATACGTATATTGAACAGACGAAAGGTTATGAAATTAGCTTTTCGAGTAAGTCTATTACGTTTGAACCATTTGGCGCTGCGGAATATAAAGTGTTTGGTGATGTGACCCCTGATTACACGGCTACCGTTCGCGGGATTGTGCATTTAAAAGACACGACAAAGTTTCAATATAATATTTCAAAGCACCTTGCGACAGAGTTTCGTTTTGTTGATTTTTCACGACGCCAAAAATAATTGTGTGGATATGGGATTACGCTTGCAAAATGTTGTATATGTATAGTATTATTAATCGTACCGTGCTAAGCGGGGAGGTAGCGGTTCCCTGTACTCGAAAACCGCTTTAGCGAGGCTGAATTCCTTTGTCACGGGTGTGTATTTGTGAGGTCTGCCCAAAGCACGAGGTGTTTGAAGACTTCGGTCCTATGCAATATGAACCCATGAACCATGTCAGGTCCTGACGGAAGCAGCATTAAGTGGACATTCATATGTGCCGTAGGGTAGCCGAGGTTTAGCTATCGACTTTGGTAACGCTTGTGATGCACATTCAACACAAAGGTGCACGGTTTTAATTTGTGATAAATGAACGATTGAATATAGAAAGAGTTGGAATGATACGCATCAGGCGATTGTTTCAGCTCTATTTTTATGTCTGTCCAGTTACGTGCCTGTATCGTGCTGTATAAATGTTATAATAGCTATGGATATACGTAACATTTTAAATAAGTAAGGAGGCGTTAAGATGTCGATTTTTATTAGTACACTTACAGAGATGGATTACGAACCATCCTTACAAATGATTGAACATGCATTTGAAGATGTACCTGAGTCTAAACAAAATGAAGCACAGCTTGTCAAAGGCTTACGTATGGCACCTGATTACCGTTATGAATTGGAAGTCATCGCCAAAACAGCAGACGATGAAATTATCGGTCATGCAATGTGTAGTGAAGTCACAATTCAAAGTGATGAAGCATCCTATACAGCACTTGTATTAGCACCGTTATCTGTGGAACAAGCATACCAACATATGGGAATTGGTAAGGCGTTGGTACAAGCGCTAGAAGAACGTGCGTATGCACAGGAATATACGACGATTGTTGTGTTAGGACATCCTGACTACTATGCACAACTAGGCTATGAGATTGCTGCGAAACACGGCATTACAGTTCCTTTTGAGGTGCCGGAAGAAGTGGTACGTGTGAAATTTTTATGGGATACGTTAGAAGATCCGCCGCATGGAGAAGTACAGTATCCAGAACTGTTCTTCACCGTATAGAAACATAAATGAGGCTTGAAATAGAAACATAAATGAGGCTTGAACTGTTTTGACAACGGGGATGGGAGATTATGAAATCACGCTCTGGGAATCTGATAAGCAGGTCCCAAAAGCAGAAGTTTCGACAGAATGATGTGATTTGATAAAATAAAAAGCTGTTTTACGCATCGCTCTGGTTCTGTTCTAATCCTAAGCGCTTTTGTCCCAATCTTTGTCATCAGAGTTTGAGCTTTTTTGCTGCGAGCATTGTTATCGACACATACAAAAGATAGGGAACATGATATAATGAAACCATTGTATATTCGGAGGTGCAACAGTGGATTATCAAGCACTATATCGTATGTTTAGACCACAAAGCTTCGAGGACGTTGTCGGCCAAGAGCATGTGACGAAAACATTAAAAAACGCAATCGCAAAAGGGAAACAATCGCACGCATATATTTTTAGTGGTCCTAGAGGAACGGGGAAAACAAGTATTGCGAAAATATTTGCGAAAGCGATCAACTGTGAAACGAATCATGACGGAGAGCCGTGTAATACGTGTGCGATTTGTAAAGGTATTACAATGGGAACGAATTCAGATGTTATTGAAATTGACGCCGCAAGTAATAACGGTGTCGATGAGATTCGTAATATTCGAGATAAAGTAAAATATGCACCGAGTGAGTCACGTTATAAAGTCTACATTATTGACGAGGTACATATGTTAACAACTGGTGCGTTCAACGCGTTGTTAAAAACATTAGAAGAACCACCGGCACACGCGATATTCATTCTCGCTACGACAGAACCGCATAAAATACCACCAACGATTATTTCCCGTGCACAGCGTTTTGACTTTAAAGCAATCAATCACGAACAAATCGTGTCGCGTTTGAAGTACGTTGCTGAGACGCAAGACATTGCATACGAGGAAGCGGCGTTAGACTTTATCGCAAAAGCTTCTGAAGGTGGGATGCGTGATGCGTTAAGTATTATGGATCAGGCTATCGCATTCGGAGACGAACATTTAACATTGCAAGACGCACTTGATGTCACAGGAAGTTTGGCAGATGCTGATTTGAACTTACTGTTGAGCGATGTTGTCCAAGGTAACGTACATAGCGCGTTTGAACGCTACCACTCGTTTGTGAGTCAAGGGAAAGAAGTGAATCGACTCATCAATGATATGATTTACTTTGTGCGTGATACGATTATGGCGAAAACAACTGCGACAGCATTCGAATATGATGCGCTAAGTCACTTGGATTTGGATGTCCTTTACAGAATGATTGATGTGATAAACGATACGCTCGTGTCAATTCGCTTTAGTGTTAACCAGAACGTTCACTTTGAAGTATTGCTTGTTAAGCTGTCTGAAATGATTAAATCGACGGCGAGCCAAGTACAGCAAGCACCAGCACAAGCAGGGACACAAGTCGATTCGGCCCTACTAGAGCGTTTGGACAAGCTAGAGTCAGAACTGAAAACATTGCGCTCCCAAGGCACAGGTCGCCCAGCACCAGCTAAAGCGCAACCAGCCAAACGTCGTGGTGGTACGGCAACTTACTCAGTTGAACGTATTGCTAAAGTGCTAGACAATGCGAACAAAGAAGATATTGCACGTATTAAGGAGCGTTGGCTCGATGTCATTCAATATGCGAAAGATCGGGAACAAAACGCTTTAGTAAGCCTACTACAGAATTCTGAACCCGTTGCGGCAAGTGAAGATAAAGTATTAATTAAATTTGAAGAAGAAATTCACTGCGAAATCTTGAAAAAAGATGAAGAAAAGCGACATAGCGTAGAAAAAGTCGTTAAAGACATTATTAATAAATCTGTAGAAGTTGTCGGTGTTCCTGCAGATAAATGGATGCAAGTACGCAGTGATTATATTCAAGGATTAAAACGTGGTGGTACTGACCAACCAGCACAACAAAAACCACAAGAAACACAACCAAGCGCCGTTCAAGCAGCAAAAGATATTTTCGGTGCAGACATTGTCCATGAAGTAGATAGCGAAACATGACAAGTCTAAAAAAGGTATGTATAATTGAAAACAAATGTTGAGGCTACGAAGCTTCAAATAACTATAAAAATAGTGCGAGCGATATAAAGGAGGAACTACATTATGCGCGGTGGCGGTAATATGCAACAAATGATGAAACAAATGCAAAAAATGCAAAAGAAAATGGCTGAAGAGCAAGATAAATTAAAAGAAGAAAAAATTGAAGGTACAGCTGGTGGCGGTATGGTCAAAGTTATCGTAACAGGCCATAAAGAAGTGGTTGATGTTATTATCAATGAAGAAGTTGTAGACCCAGAAGACGTTGAAATGTTACAAGACTTAGTACTTGCAGCAACAAACGAAGCAATGAACAAAGCAGATGAATTAACAGCAGATCGTTTAGGCAAACACACTAAAGGTCTTAACATTCCAGGGTTGATGTAGTATGCATTATCCACAACCTATATCAAAGCTCATTGATAGCTTTATGAAACTGCCAGGCATTGGTCCCAAAACGGCTCAACGTCTGGCTTTTCATGTACTAGAGATGAAAGAAGGCGATGTTGTTCAATTTGCTAAAGCGTTAGTAGATGTGAAACGAGAACTAACGTATTGTAGTACGTGTGGTCATATTACAGAACAAGACCCATGCTATATTTGTGAAGACAAACAACGCGACCGTTCAATTATTTGCGTTGTTGAAGATGATAAAGACGTTATTGCTATGGAAAAGATGAAGGAATACAAAGGTCTATATCATGTCTTGCACGGCACAATATCACCAATGGATGGTATTGGACCGGAAGATATTAACATTCCAGCACTTGTTGAACGTTTAAAAGATGAAGGCGTTCAAGAGTTGATATTAGCGATGAACCCTAATTTAGAGGGAGAGTCTACAGCAATGTACCTATCACGACTCGTGAAACCATTAGGCATTCGTGTGACACGTCTTGCACAAGGCCTGTCTGTGGGTGGCGACTTGGAGTACGCAGATGAAGTCACATTATCCAAAGCCATTTCAGGACGTACAGAGATGTAATAGTGTATAGAAGGAAAGTGTTTGTGGGAGAAGCGTTCAGGCTGTGAAAGGGAGCTGAGTGATTCAGGAGTGGGACAGGTATCTCATTGATTAAAAAGATACTGTTGTCCTACCCCGGCATGGATGAGTAGATATGAAAAAGCTTGTAAAAGCGTATTTTCATATGAGTCAGTCACTGCCTTATCCATGAATTCTCAAACATTAATGTCCTGTCCTCATATCTAAATGTTTTTGTAGAGTCAGTATTACAAGATTCGTATTCAAGTTGTTGGTTCCCCAATGCATAACCTTATGGTGCAATGGTCTCCATACTTTTAATAAACTTTCTTCAGTATAAGGGGAAGTGTGAGCGCCCCGCTTAGATTTTTAAATATAAAGTCTGAGTAGGGCGCTTAATGTTTATCTGGTTATATATGGAACGGGCATTGTTGGAGATTTTAAAGAAATGATAGGGGAACAAGCCTATATTTCAAGTTATTCCAGGAAAAATTGGTAATAACTATTCAAAAAGATAAAAGGGGCTAAAGAGTGTAAATTTTAGCGTTGTTAAAAAACTTGAGAGGCTGTATAGTTATATCTTGTTGAGCGGCAAACAAGTTGCTTGAACAAAAGACGAAAAAGAATTTTAAAAAAGTTGTTGACTTAGATTAGTAACTTGTGTATAATTAATTCTTGTCGAGTCAAAAGAAAAAGACATGAACATTGAAAACTGAATGACAATATGTCAACGTTAATTCCGATAATTTGAGTACTCAGAGTAGTACTTTCAAGAGTGATTGACTTAAAC
>NZ_PPRF01000045.1 GCF_002902145.1 Staphylococcus rostri
AAAGATTAAGTTATTAAGGGCGCACGGTGAATACCTTGGCACTAGAAGCCGAAGAAGGACGTTACTAACGACGATATGCTTTGGGGAGCTGTAAGTAAGCTGTGATCCAGAGATTTCCGAATGGGGAAACCCAGCACGAGTTATGTCGTGTTATCTGCATGTGAATACATAGCATGTAAGAAGGCAGACCCGGAGAACTGAAACATCTTAGTACCCGGAGGAAGAGAAAGAAAAATCGATTCCCTGAGTAGCGGCGAGCGAAACGGGAAGAGCCCAAACCAACAAGCTTGCTTGTTGGGGTTGTAGGACACTCTATACGGAGTTACAAAGGCACATGTTAGACGAATAACCTGGAAAGGTTAATCATAGAAGGTAATAATCCTGTAGTCGAAAATGTGTGCTCTCTTGAGTGGATCCTGAGTACGACGGAGCACGTGAAATTCCGTCGGAATCTGGGAGGACCATCTCCTAAGGCTAAATACTCTCTAGTGACCGATAGTGAACCAGTACCGTGAGGGAAAGGTGAAAAGTACCCCGGAAGGGGAGTGAAAGAGAACTTGAAACCGTGTGCTTACAAGTAGTCAGAGCCCGTTAATGGGTGATGGCGTGCCTTTTGTAGAATGAACCGGCGAGTTACGATCTGATGCAAGGTTAAGCAGAAAATGTGGAGCCGTAGCGAAAGCGAGTCTGAATAGGGCGAATGAGTATTTGGTCGTAGACCCGAAACCAGGTGATCTACCCTTGGTCAGGTTGAAGTTCAGGTAACACTGAATGGAGGACCGAACCGACTTACGTTGAAAAGTGAGCGGATGAACTGAGGGTAGCGGAGAAATTCCAATCGAACTTGGAGATAGCTGGTTCTCTCCGAAATAGCTTTAGGGCTAGCCTCAAGTGATGATTATTGGAGGTAGAGCACTGTTTGGACGAGGGGCCCCTCTCGGGTTACCGAATTCAGACAAACTCCGAATGCCAAATAATTTAACTTGGGAGTCAGAATGTGGGTGATAAGGTCCATATTCGAAAGGGAAACAGCCCAGACCACCAGCTAAGGTCCCAAAATATATGTTAAGTGGAAAAGGATGTGGCGTTGCCCAGACAACTAGGATGTTGGCTTAGAAGCAGCCATCATTTAAAGAGTGCGTAATAGCTCACTAGTCGAGTGACACTGCGCCGAAAATGTACCGGGGCTAAACATATTACCGAAGCTGTGGATTGTCCGTAGGACAATGGTAGGAGAGCGTTCTAAGGGCGTTGAAGCATGATCGCAAGGACATGTGGAGCGCTTAGAAGTGAGAATGCCGGTGTGAGTAGCGAAAGACGGGTGAGAATCCCGTCCACCGATTGACTAAGGTTTCCAGAGGAAGGCTCGTCCGCTCTGGGTTAGTCGGGTCCTAAGCTGAGGCCGACAGGCGTAGGCGATGGATAACAGGTTGATATTCCTGTACC
>NZ_PPRF01000046.1 GCF_002902145.1 Staphylococcus rostri
GGTGATATTCCGTTATTATCCTTAGAAAGGAGGTGATCCAGCCGCACCTTCCGATACGGCTACCTTGTTACGACTTCACCCCAATCATTTGTCCCACCTTCGACGGCTAGCTCCAAATGGTTACTCCACCGGCTTCGGGTGTTACAAACTCTCGTGGTGTGACGGGCGGTGTGTACAAGACCCGGGAACGTATTCACCGTAGCATGCTGATCTACGATTACTAGCGATTCCAGCTTCATGTAGTCGAGTTGCAGACTACAATCCGAACTGAGAACATCTTTATGGGATTTGCTTGACCTCGCGGTTTTGCTGCCCTTTGTAATGTCCATTGTAGCACGTGTGTAGCCCAAATCATAAGGGGCATGATGATTTGACGTCATCCCCACCTTCCTCCGGTTTGTCACCGGCAGTCAGCTTAGAGTGCCCAACTTAATGATGGCAACTAAGCTCAAGGGTTGCGCTCGTTGCGGGACTTAACCCAACATCTCACGACACGAGCTGACGACAACCATGCACCACCTGTCACTTTGTCCTCCGAAGAGGAAAACACTATCTCTAGTGCGGTCAAAGGATGTCAAGATTTGGTAAGGTTCTTCGCGTTGCTTCGAATTAAACCACATGCTCCACCGCTTGTGCGGGTCCCCGTCAATTCCTTTGAGTTTCAGTCTTGCGACCGTACTCCCCAGGCGGAGTGCTTAATGCGTTAGCTGCAGCACTAAGGGGCGGAAACCCCCTAACACTTAGCACTCATCGTTTACGGCGTGGACTACCAGGGTATCTAATCCTGTTTGATCCCCACGCTTTCGCACATCAGCGTCAGTTGCAGACCAGAAAGCCGCCTTCGCCACTGGTGTTCCTCCATATCTCTGCGCATTTCACCGCTACACATGGAATTCCACTTTCCTCTTCTGCACTCAAGTTTTCCAGTTTCCAATGACCCTCCACGGTTGAGCCGTGGGCTTTCACATCAGACTTAAAAAACCGCCTACGCGCGCTTTACGCCCAATAATTCCGGATAACGCTTGCCACCTACGTATTACCGCGGCTGCTGGCACGTAGTTAGCCGTGGCTTTCTGATTAGGTACCGTCAAGACGTGCACAGTTACTTACACGTTTGTTCTTCCCTAATAACAGAGCTTTACGATCCGAAGACCTTCATCACTCACGCGGCGTTGCTCCGTCAGGCTTTCGCCCATTGCGGAAGATTCCCTACTGCTGCCTCCCGTAGGAGTCTGGACCGTGTCTCAGTTCCAGTGTGGCCGATCACCCTCTCAGGTCGGCTACGTATCGTCGCCTTGGTAAGCCGTTACCTTACCAACTAGCTAATACGGCGCGGGTCCATCTATAAGTGACAGCAAGACCGTCTTTCACTATTGAACCATGCGGTTCAATATGTTATCCGGCATTAGCCCCGGTTTCCCGGAGTTATTCCAGTCTTATAGGTAGGTTACCCACGTGTTACTCACCCGTCCGCCGCTAACGTCAGAG
This sequence comes from Staphylococcus rostri, assembly GCF_002902145.1. Lineage (GTDB taxonomy): Bacteria > Bacillota > Bacilli > Staphylococcales > Staphylococcaceae > Staphylococcus > Staphylococcus rostri. The sequence continues at coordinate 1,489 of NZ_PPRF01000046.1, forward strand.
GTGCAAGCACCTCGTCTGTTCGCTCGACTTGCATGTATTAGGCACGCCGCCAGCGTTCATCCTGAGCCAGGATCAAACTCTCCA
>NZ_PPRF01000047.1 GCF_002902145.1 Staphylococcus rostri
TATCATTATCTGGAAAAGAAAATTCAGTTTCGATTGGCAGTGTTAGTTGAAAAATGTTATACTCTTTATACATATAAAGCACCCCCGATTTTTTTATTTTTGTGGTTATTAATAATTATACGGTAAGTGCTTTATTTTTTTACTAATATCCATAACAAAGCCCTGATTAGATGTCAAAAAAACATTTAATCAGGGCTTTTTACAAAAGAGGCTAGGGAACGAATTATGTCCCAGCCCCGTTTCGTTATATATTAGACACGCTTTTGCGTCTTAGGAATTGTGATAAAAATAATGATAAAAGCTAGAAGTGCTAGCACGATATTTAAGCCCAAGCCTGTCATCGCACCTATTTGAATATTCGTCGCATCGGTAACTGCACCGTAAACCGCACCTGATAATGCAATCCCAAATGCACCGCCGAGTGATGACGCCATTTTATAAATACCTGATGCAGCACCCGCTTTATCTTGTGGCGAATTGGAAATCGCTGTATCTGTTGATGGCGTCGCATAGAAACCTAAACCGAAACCATAGAACAAGTAACCAATCACACAAACAACGATATACAATGTACTCGGTAAAAATGTCATTGAGATGAGCACGATTCCAAGCATATTAAACATCGCACCAATCAACATTGGTTTTCTCGCACCGACACGTTGTAACGCCATCTCACCGACACGAATCATCGCCAACACTGTAATGAGATATGTGATTGATAAATAACCCGCTTGAGAACCATTCAGCCCGAGTCCTTGTTGAACGAAAGTGTTTGAGACGAGCAACGTCCCTGCCACACCATTTAATAAGAAGTTAGACAGCGTCGCACCAGTATATGACGTTGACTTGAACAGTTTAAAGTCAATTAACGGCGTATCTTGACCCTTTTCAACTTTGACGAACAAGAAAGTTGTCACTATAAACATCAACATTAAGCATAGAATAATCGGCGAGAAGAAACCTAGCGTACCACTTTGCGTAATGACAATATTAATACTTAACATCATCAAGACAAACAAGATAAGTCCACGAACATCAAAGCGATAAGATGATTGATGTGTCGCTTTCGTCTCAGGCGTCCCTTTTATCAATACCATTGATGCCAGTGCAACGATAATCGAAATAATAAAAATCCAACGCCAACCGAAATTGGTCGCAATCACACCGCCGAACAGTGAAGCAACACCTGAACCGCCCCATGAACCGATAGACCAGTAACTTAACGCACGTTGTCGATCTTTACCACGATAATACGTCTTCATAATCGCAAGCGTCGACGGCATAATCGCTGCCGCAGATAATCCTTGAATCACGCGTCCTAAAATCAAAAGTGCTGGTATATCACTAACAATAATGATAAGCGAGCCAATCACACTTAACCATAAACCAACATACGTGATTTTAACGCGTCCTACCTTATCAGCTAAGCTACCCGCACCAACCACAAACATACCTGAAAAGAGTGCTGTAATACTGACCGCAATACTAATGGTACCGAGGTTACTATTGAATGTATTTTGGAGCGCTGGCACCACATTCAACAGCGATTGCGCAAACAGCCAAAACGTGATCACACCAAGCACAATCCCCAGTATTAACTTATTGTCTCCTTGATACGTCTGTGTATTCCTTTGTTGAACCATACTTGTTCCTCCTAAGCCTTCTATAAGATATACCAATAAATGCCAATCAACAGCGTCTATATATCTTAGCAGCGACTCACATTAATTTTTAAACAAAGCAGTTTGATTATGCATAACCTTGAGATAAACTGCCAACTTCATGATTCCATGCATAATCATAAAGCCTGACACAATACATAAGCTGTCAACATCATGCGACTTTTTTATATTTACTATCACTTTAGCACATCTTTGAGAAACATAGGTACAAATATTATGATGTAAACGAATACATATTGTGAATAAAAAGTGTATGTAAGATTAGGAGCAGATTCTTATATGTCTTCTTAATATGTAAAACTGAGGTGTACACTTTTCTCCTAATCTATTTACGACGACTAGTTGATAGTATGAACGAGTATTATAGTGATATAGCTTATTGTTTTTGTGCATAGAGATGATATATTATATTTAAATATTAATTAGAATGAGGTGTACGATGTCGAAGTATTTGAAGTTAATGAAAGCATTTGAACAAGGAACATATACTATCGAGGCTATTGAGTTAACAGATTTAAATAATTATGGGAGATACCCTCGTTTGATGAGGGAAAAATATGAAACAGGGTTTACGCAAATTATTATTAACGCTTTTCTCATGATAGAAATTATGGAATCGCTGCTTAAAAGTGGTAAGTGGGTTCTAGTAAGTATGCAAGTGTCTGACTCCTCAGTTAATGCAGAGACTTTAAAGAAAATACACGATATCTTCAATCAAATTAAAGAAAGTGAAAAAGCTTTTGCCATTTTGAAAGATTACTTACTTTTGACTTTGGATGAACAAGCTATTTTTATAGACCAGATAGTAGCATTTAACCCTCATGATGCTATAAAAGTTGAGATTCATTCTAATGGTTTACTTTACGGTACGCACAATGAACTACTATTAGATCATGTTATATTGCCAATTCTAGATAAGTACTTGAACGGTCAAAAATAATATAAAAACGACAAAAAACCTCGCACACTCCAATGAGCTGCGAGGTTTTTATATATCTTACGCTTCGTCTTTAACGAATGGTAATAATGCCATATGACGTGCGCGTTTGATAGCTGTAGTCAACATACGTTGATATTTAGCTGAAGTACCTGTCACACGACGAGGCAAAATTTTACCACGTTCAGAAATAAAACGTTTTAATAATTCAGTGTCTTTGTAGTCGATGTGTGTAATACCGTTTGCTGTGAAGTAACAAACTTTTTTACGACGACGACCACCTCTTCTTGGTCCACCTGCCATGATTGTGTGCCTCCCTTCCTGTTCAAAATTTTTATTGTTCAGTTCGTATTGTTAGAATGGTAAATCATCATCACTAATGTCAATTGGTCCATTCGCATTCGCAAATGGGTTGTCATTACGTGCTGGCTGATTGTTTTGATATGACGAATTTTGACCTTGCTGTTGTCCACCGAAACTTTGTCCATAACTTTGGAAGTCATTTCCTGGGTTCGGACTGCTTTGTGCGTGTCGTTGATTTGCTGATTTCGGCTCAAGGAATTGAACACTATCGCAAACAACTTCGGTAACATATACGCGTCGGCCTTCTTGGTTTTCGTAACTGCGTGACTGTAAGCGACCGTCAACACCTGCAAGGCTACCTTTGAATAAGAAATTATTAACATTCTCAGCTTGTTTACGGAAAACAACGCAGTTAATAAAGTCTGCTTCACGTTCCCCTTGCGCATTCGTAAACGTACGATTCACTGCGAGAGTAAAAGTCGCTACACTTACGCCTGAGGGTGTCGTTCTGTATTCTGGATCTTTAGTTAATCGACCTACTAATACAACTCTGTTAATCATGCTTCACGCCCCCATTAAGATTCTATTACTTTTCTTCGTCTTCACGAACAACAATGTAACGAATGATATCGTCATTGATTTTTGCTAAACGTTGGAATTCGTCAGTCGCTGTGTTGTTTTCAGTTTGGATACGTACGATGTAGTAGTAACCATCTTTGAAATCTTCAATCTCGTAAGCTAAGCGACGTTTACCCCAGTCCTTTGTTTCTAATACTTCAGAACCGTCAGAAGCTAAAATTCCGTTGAAACGTTCAACAACTGCTTTACGTGCATCTTCCTCGATGTTAGGACGAACGATGTACATTACTTCATATTTTCTCATTGTATATTTGCACCTCCTTGTGGTCTATGCGGCTTGTCACTCATATGCGACAAGCAAGGAATAATTTTCATTACTCACATTTCAAAATTGTATCACACCCCTTGCCTTTTGACAATCATCAACCCTTTATTTTTTTACGCGACAGATAAAGACCTTATTTTCTAGTTGATACTACTTAACACGCACGTCTCACCCCAATTACTTGTGTCGCGGATAAAAAAAACACCGTCTCTCATTTTACTGAAAGACAGTGTATCACTGATTTTATCACTATACATTAAAGCGGAAATGCACGACGTCGCCATCTTGCATAACATAGTCCTTACCTTCGAGACGCATTTTACCCGCTTCTTTCGCGCCTTGTTCACCATTGTTGTTTACGAAGTCTTCATAACCTGTCACTTCTGCGCGGATGAAGCCACGTTCGAAATCTGTATGAATAATACCCGCACATTGTGGTGCAGTCATACCTTCTTTAAATGTCCACGCACGCACTTCTTGTACACCTGCTGTAAAGTATGTCGCAAGTCCAAGTAAGTCATACGTTTTACGAATTAAACGATGTAAGCCTGGCTCTTCAATGCCTAGCTCTTCTAAGAACATTTCTTTGTCTTCATCGTCAAGTGTTGCGATTTCTTCTTCAATTTTCGCGCTAATCACGATAACTTCTGAGTCTTCTTTCGCTGCATATTCACGAATTGCTTGTACTTTATCGTTGTCCGCGTCATTTACTTCATCTTCGCCAACGTTCGCAATATATAGCATTGACTTAGATGTTAATAAATGTGCTTGGTTCACGTACTTCTGATCTTCATCGTTGAATTCAAGACTACGTACTGGTTTACCATCTTCAAGCGCTTCTTTAATTTGGCTTAAAATACGCACTTCATTCATCGCTGTTTTGTCTTTTTGGCGTGCCATTTTCTCAATACGTGGTAAACGTTTCTCAACTGACTCTAGGTCGGCTAACACTAACTCCATATTGATCACTTCAATATCTTCAATCGGATTCACACGACCCGCAACGTGTGTCACGTTATCGTCGTCAAATGCACGTACGACTTGGCAAATCGCGTCTACTTCACGAATGTGTGATAAGAACTTGTTACCTAAACCTTCACCTTTTGACGCACCTTTTACGATACCTGCAATATCCGTAAATTCAAAAGTCGTCGGTAAAGTTTTCTTCGGATTCACAATTTCTGCTAATTTGTTCAAACGTTGATCTGGTACTTCTACAATCCCTACGTTAGGATCGATTGTCGCAAATGGATAGTTGGCTGCTAATGCGCCTGCCTTTGTAATTGCGTTAAATAGCGTAGACTTCCCTACGTTAGGTAGACCTACAATACCCGCTGTTAAAGCCATTATTCATTCTCCTTATCATGCGTACTCGCTGATTCAAGTACACTTTTTAGTTTTTTATTAAATGTTTGACGTGGCAACATAATACTGCGCTGACATGCTTCACACTTGATACGAATATCCGCACCCATGCGAATGATTTTAAAGCGATTCGTGCCACATGCATGTTGTTTCTTCATCTCTACTATATCATTTAAACCATATTTTGCAGACACGTTCATCACGCACCTTTCACTTATTGTTGTTCACTGTTTTGTTGATACAACTGAACGAGCGTTGGTGCAGGGGCTTTAATACCTTCTGCCTGTAAAAAGTCTTTGAGCTCACGTCGTAAAATACGCGCCCCGGTAAAGTTCTCGCCTGGTGTCGTTTCACCCGCGATGCGAATGCTCGCCTCGTAACCATTGACCGCATCGACACCTAAGACTTCCGGTGCCTCTAAGAATAAATCATACTTCTGTGGAATCTTTTTGAGAAATTGATTCATTTTCTTCTCAACAACTTCAAGATTTTCTTCAATTGAGACAGGAATATTAATAATCGCTACCCCATTCGTTACAGAGAAGTTCGTCACTTCACTCATTGTACCATTTGGAATAGTAGAAAGCTCTCCCGTAATCGATAAAATACGTGTTGAACGCAAACCGATAGACTTAACAGTTCCTTCTGCAATTGGTGCGCTATTATTTTTAATGCTGACATAATCACCAACATCAAACTGGTTCTCAAAAATAATAAAGAAACCAGTAATCACGTCTTTGACTAAAGTTTGGGCACCGAAACCAATTGCTAAACCAACAACACCGGCACCAGCTAAAATACTTTCAACACTAATACCAAATTTGCTTAAAATTGTTGTTAATGTGATAAACCATACGAGGTAGCCAGCAACATTTTGTACAAGTGTAATCAATGTTTTAGAACGTTTGGAGCGACCGATTTTGCCGCCCTTACTGTTTACTTTGAAAAATTGTGCAATGACTTTGTTTAAAATACGCGTCACAATAAATGCCGCAAGTACGTATATCCCCACAATCACTAATTGCGTTAAAAGGTTAGAATACGTCTCCGGCTCAAGAAATGGCTGAACCATCCCTTTAATGATAGACTCAAATTTTTGCATAATCATACCCTTTCTATTAAGCTATTCTGCTATTTTCGTTTCAACAACTGAATCAGTCGTCGATAGTCTGCTTCTGAATGGAACGTAAAGGTAACTTGCCCTGTATGACGCTTCGTAGCAATTTCTACAGATGTGCCATACTGTTCGCTAAGTTGTTGTTCATGCTGACGTATTAGTTGAGGTTTTTTCGGTTGCGCTGACTGCTGTTGTTTCCCTTCTGATGCTGGTTGTGCCTCAGCTACTCGTTGTTCTAAATAGCGTACACTCCAAGACTCCCGGACGGCTAAATCTGCGTATTGACGCATCTTGTCAGGATCTTTCAACCCTAATAACGTCCGACCATGACCGCCTGATAGCGTACCTTCTCGTATTAATTGACGAATAGACGTGGGCAATTTCAACAAGCGTAACATATTGGCGATATACGGACGTGATTTGCCGAGACGCGCCGCAACAGCTTGCTGTGTCATATGATGTGCCTGCATCAATTGCTGATAGCTCTCCGCTTCTTCCACAGGATTCAAGTTCTCTCTCTGTAAATTTTCAATAATCGCCAGCTCTCGCATCTCATGATCTGACAACTGTCTCACAATTGCCGGAATATGCGTTAATCCTGCTAATTCACTTGCACGATAACGCCGCTCTCCCGCAACAATGTAATACCCTTGAATCGATTGTGTCACAACGATTGGCTGTAACACCCCATGCTGCACAATCGACTCCGAAAGTTCTACGAGTTTATCACGATCAAAATCTTTTCGTGGCTGATAAGGATTCGGGCGTATCTCTGCCAGGTTCAGCAATTTAATCTGTTCATCACCTGTCATCGATGTACTATCCGACATCTTATCACCTACTCTCGCAAAAAATTTGACTATTCTATTTTACTGGTTGCGCCTTAGATAGACAAGGGATACCCATCATTTAACACGACCTTCAAATTTCTCTCTAATCATAATTTTCTGATAAATGTGTTGACAACATTTTTCTATTCGTGTAAAGTGTGATTTACCAAAACAAAACACACATTATTCGAAACACTGTAAAAAGGAAAGTAGAACGTCCCCTGCAATTACAGAGAGTCTTCATTTGCTGAGAGAAGATGTTGAAAGCACGTTTGAAAATGGCCTTGGAGTGTTGATGCCAATATGAGGTATCACCGGGTTCGCCCGTTATCGCGATACAGTATTAACATGTTGTTAGATGGCGTACTGGAATTCCACGTATACACCCTCACTGTATACGCATACTCTTAACGTACATCAGACAATTTGGCGTACTGGAAGAGGTTGCTTTAGTGATGAAGTAACGAACAAAGGTGGTACCGCGAAAAAGCTTTCGTCCTTTATATTCCGATCATGAATCGGCTATAAAGGACGGAAGCTTTTTATTTTGTTTGAGGAGGTTGTATCACAATGAAAGCAACAGAACTGGCACAGATTGCACTGACTGAAGATTGTACAGGCGCAATCGCAAACCCTATTTATCTTTCAACTGCATACGCACATCAAGGACTCGGTCAATCTACGGGTTATGACTATACACGAACGAAGAATCCAACGCGCAATGCGTTTGAAGAAGCCTTTGCAAAGCTGGAAGGTGGTATCTCGACGTTTGCGACAGCGAGTGGTATGGCGAGTATCCAACTCATTTGTAATCTATTCCAAACCGGAGATGAAATACTCGTCTCTTATGACTTATACGGTGGGACGTTTCGCTTATTCCAGTTTTACGAACAACAATATGGCATCAAGTTCAAATACGTTCATTTTGAAGATATTACGGAAGTGGCAGCGCATATTAACGCAAATACACGTGCATTCTTTATTGAACCGATTTCGAATCCGCTCATGATTGATATTGACCCAGCACCTTATTACATACTTGCCAAACAACATGACATTTTGACGATTATTGACAACACGTTTTTAACACCGTATCTCTCTACACCTTTGAAAGATGGCGCGGATATCGTGCTACATTCGGCAACAAAATATATCGGTGGTCATAACGACGTTTTAGCAGGCGTCGTAACGGTCAAAGATCCAGAACTTGCAGAACAGCTGAACATTTTGCATAACATGATTGGCGCAACACTTTCACCTTTCGATAGCTACCTGTTACAGCGTGGGTTAAAAACTTTACATTTACGTGTGGAACGCTCAGAAGAAAATGCCCAGCGACTAGCGCAACGTTGCCAAACACTTGATGGTATTGCAGAAGTACTTTATAGCGGTCGTACAGGTATGTTGAGCCTGCGATTACAACCTGATTATTCTGTTGGCGCATTACTCAAACATATCCAAGTGTGTCGCTTTGCTGAAAGTCTAGGTGGAACGGAAACATTTATCACGTTTCCTTACACACAAACACATGTCGATATGCCCGATGAAGAGAAAGACCAACGTGGTATCGACCAACATTTAATTCGCTTATCTATCGGCGTAGAAGCCTATGAAGATATTGAAAACGACTTAATTCAAGCCTTACAAAAATCAAGAGAGGACGTGACGGTATGAGTTTAAAGAAACAAACACAATTAATTCATGATAGCCATCGTGAGCCAACGTATCAAAGTGCGAACCAACCGCTGTATTACTCATCAACGTATCATCAGCAACAATTGGGTGGCGCAACGGCTTATGACTATGCAAGAAGTGGCAATCCAAACCGCGCGCATCTTGAAACAAAATTAGCACAACTTGAAAACGGCAAACATGGCTTTGCGTTTAATTCAGGTATCACAGCCATTACCGCTGTATTTCTAACATTACAAGCAGGTGATCACGTCATACTTCCTGATGATGTGTACGGTGGGACATTTCGCTTAACAGAACAGATTCTCGCTAAGTTTAATATCACGTTTACAACGGTGAATGCGGAAGACCCAAAAAATATCGAAAATGCGATTCAACCCAATACAGCATTAATTTATATTGAAACACCGTCCAATCCGTTATTCAAAATTACAAACATTCCAGCAGTCATCGACATTGCGCAACGTAACCATATACGTGTTGCTGTCGACAATACGTTTATGACACCACTTGGTCAGCAGCCTTTAGACCTCGGTGCCGACATTGTGATTCACAGCGCAACCAAATTCTTAAGCGGTCATAGCGACGTCATTGCTGGCGCCGTCGTTACAAATGATGACGATATTGCAGACGCACTGTATCTCATTCAAAACGGCACGGGTACTGCGTTATCCGTTTATGACAGTTGGACGCTAACCCAACACTTGAAAACATTAGCGGTACGTTTCAACCAATCTGTTGAAAGTGCTAAAAAAATAAATACATTCCTTGCACAACACCCTGCTGTCTCGGAAGTGTATTACCCAGGAAATAGTGACACGCATTTACGTCAAGCACATCATGGTGGTGCTGTTTTAGGTTTTCGCTTAGTTGATGAAACGAAAGCACAACAATTTGTGGATGCACTCAAGATTCCACTTGTATCCGTCAGCTTAGGCGGTGTGGAAACAATCGTGTCACATCCTAATACCATGTCACACGCAGCCATTCCACAAGCAATACGTGAAGCACGCGGCATTACATTCGGCCTATTCCGCATTAGCGTCGGATTGGAAAATGTGGATGATCTCATCTCAGACTTAGACAACGCACTAAAGGAGGTATACGATGAGTCGATTATTAAATACCCTCAAGCACAAAGTTCTAGTGGCTGATGGCGCGATGGGGACGATTCTCTACTCTGATGGTTTAGATACGTGCCCTGAAGCCTACAATCTTACACACCCTGAAAAGGTAGAACATATTCACCGCTCATACATTGAAGCAGGTGCTGACATCATACAAACAAACACATACGGCGCCAATTTTGAGAAACTGAAACAATTTGGCTTGGAGCATAAAGTAAAAGCAATCCATGAAGCAGCTGTAGCTATCGCCAAACGCGCGGCTAACGAAGACACCTTTATTTTAGGTACAGTTGGTGGATTCCGAGGCGTCAAAAAAGGGGATTTGTCACTGTCAGCAATTTTATATCATACAGAAATTCAAGTGGACACCTTAGTCACTGCTGGCGTCGACGGGCTCTTATTTGAAACGTATTACGACTTAGAAGAATTACTCAAAGTCATCACTGCAACACGGGCACGTTTTAGCGATATTCCAATCGTTGCACAGTTGACCGCTTCAAACACCAACTATCTAATCGACGGCACAGAGATTAATGATGCATTACAACAAGTGACGGCAGCTGGTGCTAACATTGTTGGACTCAACTGTCATCACGGACCAATGCATATGAAGAATTCCTTCAGTCATATCGCTTTACCAGACAAGGCATATCTATCTTGTTATCCGAATGCCAGCCTGCTAGACATTGATAACGACACATTTAAATATAGCAACAACGCACAATATTTTGGCGATACTGCCGAGCAGCTCATTCAAGAAGGGGTACGTCTTATCGGTGGCTGTTGCGGTACGACACCGGAACACATTCGACATATTAAAGCATCCGTAGCATCACTCAAACCAATTACGGAGAAGAAAGTCATTCCGATTCATAAGCAACGAGAGAAGAGAAAACAAGGGACTCAACGCCTTACATTGTCAGAGCGTGTGCGTCAACGACCAACCATTATCGTCGAACTCGACACACCAAAACACTTAGACACAACACGGTTCTTCGACAACATCAAAGCACTTGATGATGCACAAATCGATGCAGTTACACTGGCAGACAATTCTTTAGCGACGGTACGTGTCTCAAATATTGCAGCCGCAAGTCTCATCAAACAGCGCTTTAACATTGAACCACTCGTACACATTACATGTCGCGATCGTAACTTAATCGGCTTACAGTCACATTTACTTGGTCTATCGTTACTCGGTATTCATGAAATATTAGCGATTACCGGCGACCCTTCGAAAGTCGGACACCTGCCCGGCGCGACCAATGTATACGATGTGAACTCGAAAGGCTTAACAGAATTGGCACTGCGCTTTAACAAAGGGATTAACACGGACGGCGATGCGCTAAAGACAGAAACACACTTTAACATCGCGGGTGGATTCGATCCACACGTTCGTAACATCAAAGCCGCTGTACGCAAAATGGAAACAAAAATCGAAAGCGGCATGCATTATTTCATTACACAACCCGTTTTTACAAAGGAGAAAATAACAGAAATTTATGAAGCAACCAAACATCTAGATGTACCCATTTTCATTGGCATTATGCCGATTACCAGCTACAAAAACGCCTTGTGCCTACATAACGAGGTACCCGGCATTAAGATGTCTGAAGAGGTACTCGCACAATTTGAGGCAGTGGCTGATGACAAAGAAGCCACTTACGAACTTAGCCTATCGCTGTGTAAGTCACTGATTGATCACGTCCATCACTATTTCAATGGACTGTATCTCATCACACCATTCGAGCGGGTCGACTACTCGCTAGAACTCGCAGCATATTCAAAATCTATTACGGACCATAATCAGGAGGTTATATTATGACAATTAAAACAACAAACTTAGGATTCCCAAGACTTGGACGCAAACGTGAATGGAAAAAAGCTATTGAAGGATACTGGAACGGCAAAATCAACAAAGAAGAACTCGACGATACATTACAAAACTTGCATCGTGAAAACTTATTATTACAAAAACATCATCAACTCGATAGTGTACCTGTGGGCGACTTCTCACTTTACGATCACATCTTGGATACATCATTACTATTCAACATTATTCCTGAACGCTTTCAAGGGCGCGAAGTAGATGACGACTTATTATTCGACATTGCTCGTGGTAACAAGGAACACGTTGCCAGCGCATTAATTAAATGGTTCAACACGAACTACCACTACATCGTACCTGAATGGAACAATGTCACACCGAAAGTCAGCAAAAACACATTATTGGAACGTTTCAATTATGCGAAATCACTCAACATTCCTGCACATCCAGTGATTGTTGGACCAATTACTTTCGTTGCACTCTCAAAAGGTGGCGAACAGTCATTTGAAGACAAAGTGCGTACATTATTACCACTTTATATCGAAGTGTTCGAATCACTCGTTCAAGCAGGCGCAGAACTAATTCAAGTAGACGAACCAATTTTAGCAACAGACCAAGGTACAGAACTTGAAGCAATTACACAAAGTGCTTATGAAGCTTTTGCGGATGCAGAACTGGGTGGCAAATTAATTATCCAAACATACTTTGAACGTGCAAATGTGAAGTTTTTAAGCAGCTTACCAGTTAAAGGGCTCGGCTTAGACTTTGTACACGACCGCGGCCATAACTTGGAACAACTTGAAAATGGTGACTTTGACCGTACGAAAACATTATTTGCGGGTATTATCGACGGACGTAACGTATGGGCTGCTGATATTGAAGCGAAAAAAGCTTTAATTGAGACACTCACACAATACACAGATGACCTTTACATCAACCCATCATCATCATTATTACACGTGCCAGTATCATTGGACGATGAAACACTAGACGCAGATATTCGTGATGGCTTGAGCTTTGCGACTGAAAAGTTAAATGAATTAGACGCTTTAAAACGCTTATTCAACAAAGACGATGCGACGAAATATAACGCATTAGCTGAACAATATGCACGTTTCCAACAACAAGATTTCAAAAACTTAGACTATGACTTTGATAGCGTACGTTCACAACGTGCTTCAGTATTTGCAGAACGTAAAGTTGCACAACAAGAACGCCTTAACTTACCTGACTTACCAACAACAACAATCGGTTCATTCCCACAATCACCAGAAGTACGTAAATATCGTGCAGATTGGAAAAACAACCGTATTTCAGATGAGGCGTATGAAACATTCTTAAAAAATGAAATTAAACGTTGGATTGAAATTCAAGAAGAGATTGGCTTAGACGTCCTGGTACATGGCGAATTTGAACGTAACGACATGGTCGAATTCTTTGGCGAAAAGTTACAAGGCTTCCTCGTAACAAAATTCGGCTGGGTACAATCATACGGCTCACGAGCAGTGAAGCCACCAATCATCTATGGCGATGTGAAATGGACAGCACCATTAACAGTGGCAGAAACAGTCTACGCGCAAAGCCTAACAGACAAGCCGGTCAAAGGTATGCTGACAGGTCCAGTCACAATCTTGAACTGGTCATTTGAACGCGTTGATATTCCACGTGAAACGGTACAAAACCAAATTGCGTTGGCGATTAATGAAGAAGTGTTAGCACTTGAAGCTGCAGGTATTAAAGTCATTCAAGTAGACGAACCTGCATTACGTGAAGGCTTACCGCTTCGTAAAGCTTATCATGAAGACTACTTACGCAACGCCGTGCATAGTTTCAAACTTGCGACATCATCTGTCGCGGATCAAACACAAATTCATACGCATATGTGCTATTCACAGTTCGGTCAGATCATCCATGCCATCCACGAACTTGACGCCGATGTTATCTCAATTGAAACATCTCGTAGCCATGGAGACTTGATTCAGGACTTTGAAAACATCAATTACGACCTTGGTATCGGACTAGGTGTTTATGATATTCACAGCCCACGTATCCCGACAGAAGAAGAAGTGACAACAGCGATCAACCGTGCCCTACAACAAATCGACCGCTCACTCTTCTGGGTGAATCCAGACTGCGGATTAAAAACACGTAAAGAAGATGAAGTGAAAGCCGCACTCACAGTACTCGTAGATAGCGCGCAAAAACTACGCCAAGGTTAAACATCATAAGGCAGGCGTATCTGCTTGGTGGTGGGACCGTGCCCCCATTTCGTTGTCCCACCTTCCCAATTATTTTGCTTATGTAGATTAGAAAATTGTTAGAAGTGACTTTGAACCCTTAACACATAACCCCACCATCACTTCTATCATGTGGCTGGGACACAATAAATTTAAGTACTGGGAAGCCGATAAACGGTGTACCAAAAGCAGGATTTTCGGCAGAACTGCCACGATTTCGTCAAAATCAAAAAGTAATTTTGCTCATCGTTCGGTTCTGCTCAAATCCTAAACGCTTTTGTCCCAACCTCCCTGGCAAGGCTGATTAGGTGTGGAAAAGCTGATTTCCACGCCTAGCAGCTACTACATATCAAAATTAAAAGGAATGCCCACATGCTTTATTGTCGCTAATGCACGCTGATTAAAGGAGGTTTTGCCTATGACACATCCACTTTGGACACAATTGCAAACATTAAAATCAACACGTTGGATCGACTTAACACATACCTTCAATGCGGACTCTCCCCATTTCTCAGCATTTGAAGGTGCCCAAATTGACACACCCTTTACCGTTGAGAAGGACGGCTTTTTCGTCCAACAATGGTCATTCGTAACACAGTATGGCACACACATTGATGCCCCCATCCACTTTGTTGCGAATCAACGTTACTTGCACGAACTCGAATTGCAAGAACTCGTCTTACCATTGATCGTCTTGGACTATTCGGCAGACGTCGCGAAGAACCCTGACTTCCGTCTGACACGTGACCATATCGAACAATGGGAAGCAACACACGGCGCAATTGAACCGGATACGTTTGTCGCGTTCCGTAGTGACTGGTCGAAACGTTGGCCAGATCACGAAGCATTCGAGAACAAAGATGCTGACGGTCAACAACACCTGCCTGGCTGGTCACTCGATGCCTTACAATATCTGCTGGAGGAACGACACGTGAAGGCAATCGGTCACGAAACTTTCGATACCGATGCCTCTGTCGATATCGCCAAACACGGAGATATCATTGGCGAACGCTATGTCCTAGGTCAAGACCGCTATCAAATCGAACTCTTGACCAACTTGGATCAGTTGCCGACACGTGGCGCGATCATTTTTAACATTGCGCCTAAACCGGACCATGCCCCCGGTTTCCCTGTTAGAAGTTTCGCCCTTGCCCCACGTTAAATCAAAAACTCAGGTACATTCCCTTCATGTACCTGGGTTTTTGCTTATTTGTCATGAAGTACTGTAATACCAACACCTATTAATGTCACAAGTCCACCGATAATTGCGAAGATAGTAGGAATTTCACCCAGCATTAAATAAGCGAATACAAGTGATACAACGGGTGTCAGGTAAAGTGAAATAGTCGCATCAGACACGCCCACTTTTTGAATCGTATATGCCAATGCAAGATAAGGAATGACTGTGGGTCCTATCGCTAAATAGAGCACTGCTAAAACCGTGTGCACATGCGCGGTTTGTAAGTCATGAAGACTGCCCGGTAGCCATACTAACATTGCTAATACACCAGCAAACATCGTATACACCGTTAGTGACATAAAACCGTACTTTTCGAGTAAAGGCTGCTGAAATGAAAAATAAATACTTTCGCCAAATGACGCGAGTAAAATCAGTATGATGCCTATAAGATATGCCTTTAACTGTTCGCTGTCTCCTAACGAAATCAGTGCAATCCCCGAAAATGCGATAATAGATCCTAACCAAGCAAATTTTGAAAAAGTGGCCTGTAAAAAAGTAGTTGCCAATAGTGCCGAGAAAATAGGCGTTGTTGATACAAGCAAACTCGCAATGCCAGCACTCACGTAGTATTCACCGATACTCAATGCTGTATGATAAA
The DNA here is from genome assembly GCF_002902145.1 of Staphylococcus rostri. Taxonomy (GTDB): domain Bacteria; phylum Bacillota; class Bacilli; order Staphylococcales; family Staphylococcaceae; genus Staphylococcus; species Staphylococcus rostri. The sequence continues at coordinate 15,861 of NZ_PPRF01000047.1, forward strand.
CCGCAAAACCACAAATCCCTAATAACATAAGCAATGGTACATCTCGAATATCTGGCAGTGGCACTCTTTTGATAGCACCGATTAACAGCAATATGACGCTTGCGATAACCAATCGTAATGCTGATAAATGTGTCGCTTGAAAATCTTGTAATGCGAGTTTGATAAATGGAAAGGCGGACCCCCACAAAATAATGGTTACCGCAAAAGCCCCGTAGATAGATATGTAATCTTGACGCCTATTCATCAATACGACCACGCCCTTCATTTAGTATGTTCTCATCTTAATGAAGGTGTTCTATAATAAGTACAACCAATCAACTAGAAATTGACCCAACCATTTTCAAGGATGTGATGCGTATCAAATACAAGCAAATTGCGACATATATTCGCAACAAAATTATCAACGGGGATTGGTTTTACGGTATGAAAATCCCTTCCCATCGTCAATTAGCCAAGCAGTTCGATGTCAATAGAGTCACCATTATCAAAAGTATAGAGGTACTAGAAGCTGAGGGGTTTATTTATACGAAACAAGGAAGCGGTACATATGTCAACGATTATCTTAACGAGGACTTTATCGCGCAAAAATGGTCTGAAATGATGGACTGGTCATGGACTACAAGAAGTCACTACACGGTGCAGCTCATTAATAAATTAGAAACGGATTCAACGTACATTCATCTCAGCAAAGGAGAACTTGGCAAAGACTTGATTCCACATATCGCATTAAAGAACGCCATGACGAACGTATCCAACTATATCGGCGACCTATCATTCGGTTACAACAATGGCTATGGCTACACTAAGTTAAGAGCACTCATTGCCAAACGTTTACGTCAAAAGGGGATTTCTATTACAGAAAATCATATACTTATCACGTCAGGTGCATTACATGCCATTCAACTGTTAACAACGGGATTCTTGAGTCGTCATACGCTGATTTTTTCCAATACACCTTCCTACATCGACTCTACACATATTTTTGATACGCTCAACAACAAGCATATTCACATACCGTATCAAGACTTTCACAACTTCCAGAACATTGCTGATCGCATGCCGAGTCATCAAGATAAAGCGCTATATATCGAACCAACATTCAACAACCCAACAGGTCAATCTCTATCACAAGCAACGAAAGAAAGCATTCTCAAGTACAGTCAATTACACCATATGCCTATTATTGAAGATGACATTTATCAAGATATTTGGTTCGACCAACACCCCGGTCCATCGATGAAAGCCATGGATCAACACGGCAATGTGATTCATGTAAGTAGCTTTTCAAAATCCATTGCCCCCGCCCTACGCATCGGCTGGATTATCGCATCAGAAAAAGTGATTGAACAGTTAGCCGATATCCGTATGCAAAGTGATTACGGTTCAAGTATCCTATCTCAAATGGTCGTCTATGAAATGCTTCAAAGTGGAGATTATGACCATCATATACAAAAACTTCGGGTCGTCTTAAAAACTAAGCGTGACGCGATGTTGCAGCTTTTAGAGCAGCATTATACGGACATTGCGACATGGCAAGTACCACAAGGCGGTTTCTTTATTTGGTTAACCTTTACAAAAAACGTAGATATTAAACGCCTGTTCTCAAATTTGATTGATAAGGAAAAGATTCTCATCAATCCTGGCTTTATTTATGGTAGTACAGAAAACACGATACGTCTTTCTTACGCTTATGAAAGCATTGAAAACTTCACACTTGCATTAGAAAAAATGCGTCAATACTTGTAACAAAAAATAGGACGTGGTATTGAAATCTGATTTAAAAAGATTTCATTGTACCACGCCCTATTCTTACATTTATTAAGGTTTTGAGAAGTTCATCATATTGTGCAGTGCTTCATCAAAATTAAACTGTGTCGCTACTTTAACCTTTCCACCCATATCCCCTTTAAAAAATAAGACTTCCCGCAACTGTAAATTGATTAAAAAACGGGCAGCACGACCATTCATCAATGGGTACTGTCCGTTCATACTTACTTGCGATATAGTTTCACACGAATTTCATAATAATCATCGTGATCTTGTTCTTTTTGTTCAAACTTAATACCGTTCGCACGAATTTCTAATAAGCTATCCGCAATAATATCACGTGCTGCTGAAATATCATGTATGATGGCTTCTGAGACATCTTCATCCGTTTGGACAACATCATCAGTTTCCGATTCAACCGCTTCCTTCAACTTGTCTTCCGTCTGCTTCACATTCAATTGCTGTTTCACAATTGTTGCCAACATCTCTTCTTGACGTTCATCAGATAACCCGACGAGCGCGCGACCATGACGTTCTGTAATTTGATGGTCACGTATCGCTTGTAACACAGTCGGCGTCAGTTTCAGCAGACGTAGTTTATTCGCAATAAAACTTTGACTTTTCCCAACACTTTTAGCAAGTTCTGCCTGTGTAATGCCTTCAAACGCCAATAGCTTTTTATACGCCTCTGCTTCTTCAACCGCCGACAAGTTTTCACGTTGAATATTCTCAATCAACGCCACAACCGCCGTTTCTTCATCATCGAGATGGCGCACCAATACTTCCGCTTCCGTCATCTGATTCATCTTCAATGCGCGAAAACGACGCTCACCCGCGATAATTTCATACATATTTTCCTCAATGGGACGTACGACAATCGGCTGCAACAAGCCATGCTCTCGAATCGATTCAGCGAGTTCCTCGATACGTGCGCGATCAAATGTCTGACGCGGTTGATAGCGGTTCGGTACGATACGTTCCACACGAATCGTCTCAACACCTTGGCGTTCTGTTTCCGATACTTCTAATAGATCATCTTTATTTTTAAGTCCAAATAACTTAGAAAAGGGTTTTTTCATACGCATCTCTCACTTTCACAAATAGAGCTGTCACTATTCAACGAGCGGTGCTTTATTCGGTGTGCCTGGTTTTCGTGGATATTTCTTCGGTGTCTGACTGCGTTTCTGAATTTTAATGATTTGACGTTCACCTGCATCTTCCGGCAACGTAAACGCAATTACTTCTTCAACACGTCCGCCTAATACGCCAATCGCAAAACGCGCTTCATCCAATTCTTCCTGTCCTTTAGAAGACTTCAACGCCAAAAAGAGTCCGTGCTTCTTAACAAGCGGCAAACAAAGCTCACTCAATACGGATAATCTTGCAACCGCACGCGCTGTTACAATATCGAAAGACGCCCGGTAGTCTTCGTTCTTACCAAAAGTCTCCGCACGGTCATGTACAAAGCGCACGCCTTCTAATTCTAATGCGTCTGCCAATTGATTTAAGAATTGGATACGTTTATTCAATGAATCCACGATCGTTACATGTAAATGTGGGAAGACGATTTTCAATGGAATGCTTGGAAAACCTGCACCTGCACCGACATCACATACATGTAGTGGTTCACTCAAGTCACAATAAAAACTCGGCGTGATTGAGTCATAAAAATGCTTCAAATAAACTTCGTGTTTCTCAGTAATACTTGTCAGATTGATTTTGTCATTCCACGTTACAAGCATATCATAATACGTCTCAAATTGTTGTTTCTGCTTATCTGACAACGTAATACCATGCTCATCTAATTGTTTTGCTAACCATTCTACACTCATTTATTTCACCCTTTGTATTTTCCCTTGTTCTAAATAAACCAATAAAATCGAGATGTCCGCTGGGTTAACGCCTGAAATACGTGACGCTTGTGCAATGTTTAATGGTTTAACTTCTGCCAATTTTTCACGCGCTTCAGATGCTAAGCTATCAATTTTAGAATAATCCAGGTCCTCTGGAATTTTCTTTTGTTCCATGCGTTTTACTTTATCGACTTGTTGTAACGACTTATTGATATAACCTTCATATTTCGTTTGAATTTCGATTTGTTCTTCAACGTCTGATGGTAACACATGTGACTCTTCTAAGATTTCTAATACCGTCGCATACGTCATTTCCGGACGACGTAACAATTCATTCGCCAAGATACCATCTTTTAAGCGAGAACCGCCTTCACGTTCAATAATCTCTTGCACGCGTTCAGATGGCTTAATACGTAATCCTGCTAAACGGGCCAACTCATCCTTAATTTGTTCACGTTTCTCATTAAAGCGCGCATAGCGTTCTTCTGAGATTAAACCGAGTTCATAACCAATATCAGTCAGACGTAAATCTGCATTGTCATGTCTTAACAACAAGCGATATTCCGCACGAGACGTCAACAAACGATACGGTTCATTCGTCCCTTTCGTTACAAGGTCATCAATCAATACACCGATATAGGCGTCTGAACGACGTAAAATCTTTTCTTCCTTACCTAATACACGTCCAGCCGCATTAATTCCAGCCATTAAACCTTGACCTGCCGCTTCTTCATATCCAGATGTCCCGTTGATTTGCCCAGCTGTGTAAAGGTTCTTAATCTTTTTCGTTTCAAGTGTTGGCCATAATTGTGTTGGTACAATCGCGTCATACTCAATCGCATAACCTGCACGCATCATATCTGCTTTTTCAAGGCCTGGAATCGTTGCTAACATTTGGCGTTGCACCGCTTCAGGTAAACTTGTAGACAACCCTTGAACGTAGACTTCGTTCGTATTGCGTCCTTCTGGCTCTAAGAATAATTGATGACGTGGTTTGTCGTTAAAGCGCACAAATTTGTCTTCAATCGATGGACAATAACGTGGCCCAGTTCCTTTAATCATCCCTGAGTACATCGCTGATAAATGCAAGTTGTCATCAATAACTTTATGTGTTTCACCGTTTGTATATGTTAACCAACATGGCAACTGATCTAAAATATATTCTGTTGTTTCATAACTAAATGCACGACCAACATCATCACCCGGTTGAATTTCCGTCTTGCTGTAATCAATTGTTTTCGCATTTACACGTGGTGGCGTCCCTGTTTTAAAACGTACAACGTCAAAACCAATCTCTCTTAAATGATCCGCTAAAGTGATAGACGGCAATTGGTGGTTTGGACCGCTTGAGTACTTCAAGTTACCGAGGATGATTTCACCGCGTAAGAACGTTCCTGTCGTTAAAATAACCGCTTCTGCACGATATTCCGTTCCGACATTCGTGCGCACACCTTTCACGGCACCGTCTTCAATAATCAGTTCGTCTACCATACCTTGCATGACTTCAAGATTGTCTTCATCTTCTAGTACGCGCTTCATCTCTTGTTGATACAACACTTTATCTGCTTGAGCACGCAATGCACGAACTGCAGGCCCTTTCCCCGTATTTAACATACGCATTTGAATATGTGTTTTATCAATGGTTTTTGCCATTTGTCCACCAAGTGCGTCAATTTCGCGGACAACGATACCTTTCGCCGGTCCACCTACTGACGGGTTACATGGCATGAATGCAATATTGTCTAAATTTATCGTTAACATCAATGTACGTGCGCCACGACGTGCAGACGCTAATCCTGCTTCAACGCCCGAATGTCCTGCACCTACAACGATGACATCAAATGTTTTAATCATTCGTATTCCTCCACTTATTATTTTCCGAGACAGAACTGACTAAACAATTGATCAATCAACTCTTCACTCGCTGATTCACCGATAATCTCGCCTAGAAGTTCCCAAGTACGTGTTAAATCAATCTGTACCATATCCATAGGAACCCCTGCTTCTGCCGCTTCAATCGCATCTTGAATTGCTTGTTTTGCTTGTTTTAACAGTGAAATATGACGTGAGTTAGAGACATACGTCATATCTTGATTTTGTACCGTCCCATCGAAGAACAAGTCACGGATTTGTAATTCTAGCGCATCGATGCCTTGTTGCGTCTGCATCGACGTCTCAATCAATGGTTTATCCCCAATCATTTGTTGGACTTCATCTATATCAAGTCGACGGTCAAGGTCAGTCTTATTCACGATCACAATAACGTCTTCATTCTTAATTGCATCATATAGTTGACGGTCTTCTTGTGTTAACGCTTCGTTATTATTCAGTACGAACAAGATGAGATCCGCCTCTTGCAATGCTTTACGTGAACGTTCGACACCAATACGTTCAACAATATCTTCTGTTTCACGAATACCAGCTGTATCCACTAACTTCAACGGAACACCACGAACATTGACATACTCTTCTAGTACATCACGTGTCGTTCCAGCAACTTCTGTAACAATCGCCTTATTAGATTGGATAAGGTTATTCAGCATGGAAGACTTCCCTACGTTAGGTTTACCAACAATGACCGTTGATAGACCTTCTCGCATAATCTTCCCTTGCACACCCGTATCGAGTAACTGCTGGATTGCTTCCTTAATTTCTCTTGAACGCTCTAGTAAAAATTCCGTCGTTGCTTCTTCAACATCATCATACTCAGGATAATCAATATTCACCTCGACTTGTGCCAGCACTTCTAAAATAGACTGACGTTGTTGTTGAATCAATGTACTTAAACGTCCTTCGATTTGATTCATCGCTACTTTAGACGCGCGGTCCGTCTTAGATCTAATAAAGTCCATCACCGCTTCTGCTTGAGACAAGTCAATACGTCCATTTAAAAAGGCACGCTTCGTATATTCACCTGGCTCTGCCATACGCGCACCATGCGTCATCGTCAACTCTAGCACACGATTGATAGTTAAAATCCCACCGTGGCAATTAATTTCTACAATATCTTCTCTTGTAAATGTACGTGGCGCTCGTAATACGGACACCATTACTTCTTCGACAACATCACCCGTCTCAGGATCAATGATATGCCCATAGTTAATCGTATGCGTTGGCACCTGCTCAAGCTTCTGCTTTCCTTTATATAACTTATCTGCAATTGCGACCGCATCATGCCCAGACATACGCACAATACCAATCGCACCTTCACCCATAGGCGTTGATATACTCGTGATTGTATCTAACTGTTCCACGTTGACGTGCCTCCTTTGCTCAATTTGATTATGCCTTATTGTAAAATGTTTCAGCGCTAATTGCGACTATACTGTTCAAAGCGTAAGAATATCTCTACATTTTAGACTTCGGTTTGTCTGACGTCACACAAACCGAAGTCTAACCTCTACTTTATTCGCTTGTTGAAAACCTTAGCAATCTTCAAAACATGCTCTAAACTTTTTTGCACTTCACTCACCGACATATCCTTTGCTGGAAAACGTGCAATAACAATAATATCTTTCGCTAAAAAGTCTGCTTTATGCACTTTGAAGCATTCTCTAATACTTCTTTTAATTCGATTTCGCGTGACAGCATTTCCCAACTTTTTAGAAACACTAATCCCCAGTCGAAAATGATCCGCTTCCTGGCGATCATACGTATATACGACAAACTGACGATTCGCAACAGACTTGCCACGTCGATAAATCAGTTGAAAATCAGCATTCTTTTTGATTCGGTATGCTTTTTCCATTTCATATCACTCGTCTTTCTCATTTTAACGGGACTCCGACATCTTTTATTGAATGTGTGTTGGGAGTGGGACAGGAATCTCATTTTTCTAAAAGATTCCGTTGTCCCACCCCGGCAAGGCTGACTAAGCATATACATAAAATCTCAAGCCTAATTTGAATGTTTGTATTAATGTCTCAGCTCCTATAAATACTTCAACCTCACACATATAAAATAGATGTCCCCTCCCCTACTCAATAGGATGGTTATGCATTACTTTCGCAAAAAAAAGACCACTGAATAAGTCAGTGATCTTATGCTGATAAAACTTTGCGACCTTTACGACGACGACGCGCCAAAACTTTACGGCCATTTTTAGTGCTCATACGTTTTCTAAAACCATGAACTTTACTATGTTTACGTTTATTTGGTTGATAAGTACGTTTTACCATGCAAAACACCTCCGTCTCGATTCATACAATTATCTAATCCATCACTCTAGATAAGTTAATTTCGATTTCTACATTTAAAATAGAACTGTCTTTTAAATGAAATGTTTACATTTCAAGCAACTACTACAATATAACAAAATACAATTTGTAAATCAAGTACGATTTTCCATCTTCTTATTTTAAATAATGTAACAAGCATCACATACGCTTGAAAAAGAGGTTATACACAGCGCCTTTTTTCAATAAAATGGGATGATACAAATTATCCACTTATGCACAATCACTTCCGCAAAAGTTGTGGATAATTATTTCATGCACACATATTATCCAAAATACAACACACATATTCACACCCATTTGACAGTCAATCATGTTAAAAAGTATAATTGTGTGGATAAGTGGCAGAAGCCCTTATGTCCTCTAGTTTTAAACTTACCAATATTCTCCCAATTCTATGTGGATAACTATCTGTGTTACCTGTTTCATCCACAGTTTGTGATTAACTTGTGGATATTTGTTCACAGCCTGTGTTTATTTTTTAGAATTCATGGGGATATTGTGTATAACTAAAAATTTATTAAGGAAGATGGCGTTAAACATGACAGAACAAGAAACTTGGGACAATGTTCTGAAGTTGTTTCATGATGCTGTAACTGCTTCTTCTTTTAACACATGGTTCAAAGATACTAAGTTGCATTCCCTTACTGATGACAAAGTTGTCTTAGTTGCGGACAATGCCTTTGTCGCTGATTGGCTACTCGACAACTATAGAGATATGATTATCGAATTCATTGGCGCCGTTTCAGGGAAAACAATTAAAAAAGTAGAAGTGTTAACTGAAGATGATTTGGATGAACTCCAAGCAGATTTTTCAAAAGCAACTCAGAATGAAGTCAAAACCGCTGATCCCGTCATACAAGGGGAACAATTTAATACGAACAACACGTTTGATACATTTGTGATTGGACCAGGTAACCGATTTCCACATGCTGCAAGTCTGGCAGTCGCTGAATCACCAGCAAAAGCCTACAATCCGCTGTTTATCTACGGTGGCGTTGGACTCGGCAAAACACACTTGATGCATGCGATTGGACATTATGTTATGGAAAACAACAAAGATGCAAAAGTCCTTTACACCTCTACTGAAAAGTTCACAAATGAATTCATTCAGTCTATTCGTAACAATGATACAGAGGCGTTCCGTGCAAAGTATCGTAACATCGATATTTTACTGATTGACGACATTCAATTCATTCAGAAAAAGGAACAAACGCAAGAAGAATTTTTCCATACGTTCAATGATTTACACCAAAACAATAAGCAGATTGTCATCTCTAGTGACCGACCACCTAAAGAGATTGCGACACTAGAAGAACGTTTGAAATCCCGCTTCCAATGGGGACTTATCGTTGACATTACACCACCTGACTTTGAAACACGTATGGCAATTTTGCAGAAAAAAGCAGAAGAAGAAAACTTGGATATTCCGATTGAGTCACTGACATACATTGCAAACCAAATTCAGACAAACATCCGTGAATTGGAAGGTGCACTGACACGTGTTAATGCCTACTCAAATTTACAAGGTAAGCCGATTACAACAGAACTTACGGCAGCTGCACTTGAAGATATTATTCAAGTAACAAAATCTAAAAAAATTACCATTCAAGATATACAAAAAGTGGTCGGTGCTTACTATGGTATTCGCATTGAAGACTTTGCCGCGAAAAAGCGTACAAAATCTATTGCGTACCCACGTCAAATCGCAATGTACTTATCTCGTGAACTTACAGATTTTTCACTACCAAAAATTGGTGAAGAATTCGGTGGACGTGATCATACAACAGTCATCCATGCACATGACAAAATCAAAAAAGAAATTGAAAATGACCCGACTTTGAAGCAAGAAATTGCGAGTCTTGAAAAAGAGATCAGAAGTTAATTTGTGAAGAATGTGAAGAAGTTGTACACACAATACACAAGTTATCCACATGTGCACAACCTTTAAAACTCGATATTCATCCGAGTTATCCACTAATCCACAAGCCCTATTACGATTATTACGACTTTTAATAATAACTATAATATATAAACGACTGAAAGGAGTTTATAAAATGGAGTTCTCTATTAAACGTGACTACTTTATCACACAATTGAACGATACATTAAAGGCCATTTCGCCTAGAACAACTTTACCAATTTTGACAGGTATTAAAATCAATGCAACGAATGAAAGCATTGTGTTAACTGGGTCAGACTCAGAAATCTCAATCGAAATTACCATTCAAACTCAAGTAGATGGTGAAGAAATTGCAACAGTGACAGAACCAGGTTCAGTCGTATTACCAGGTCGTTTCTTCGTTGACATTATTAAAAAATTACCAGGTAAAGAAGTAAAATTGATCACAAACGAACAATTTCAAACATTGATTACATCTGGTCACTCTGAATTTAATTTAAGTGGACTAGATCCTGATCAATACCCTTTATTACCACAAATTTCTAGTGAAGATGCGCTACAATTACCAATCAAAGTGCTGAAAAACATCATCGCACAAACGAATTTCGCAGTGTCCACGTCAGAAACACGCCCGGTACTCACAGGTGTAAACTGGCTTATACAAGAAAATGAATTAATATGCACAGCAACCGATTCACACCGCTTGGCTGTAAGAAAGTTAAAACTTGAGGACGAAGATATTAGTGATAAAAATGTCATCATTCCAGGTAAAGCACTTGCTGAGTTAAACAAAATCATGACAGATAGTGAAGATCACATTGACATTTACTTTGCGGCAAACCAAGTATTATTCCGTGTTGGTCATGTAAACTTCATTTCTCGTTTGTTAGAAGGTCATTATCCGGATACATCTCGCTTATTCCCAGAGAATTATGAGATTAAGTTAGGTCTTGATAATAATGAGTTCTATCACGCGATTGATCGTGCTTCGTTATTAGCACGTGAAGGTGGTAACAATGTCATCAAATTAAGTACGGGTGAAGATCAAATTGAATTGTCATCAACATCTCCTGAAATCGGAACGGTAAAAGAAGAGATTACTGCCAATGATGTTGAAGGTGGCAACTTAAAAATATCTTTCAACTCGAAATACATGATGGATGCGTTGAAAGCCATCGACAATGATGAAGTTGAAGTGGCATTCTTTGGTACGATGAAACCATTTATCTTAAAGCCAAAAGATGACGACACAGTTACACAACTTATCTTGCCAATCAGAACATACTAGAAAATAAATTTATAGAGAAAGCTAAGGGACATTACCTTAGCTTTTTTCTATGCCGTAAAAAGCAATTATTTTCTTTCATACGTGTAGTGCTATACCTGGTCAAAATTTAGTATAATTAAATACATAACGAGTAACGGAGGAACGATATATGAAAACTAAAAAGACGCTTTTAATTGGCGTTGTCATTTGTTTATTTGCACTTGCTATTCTCGGTACACTGTCGTTCACAGCCAAGTCGAGTGACACGGTTGATGCACAGGCGTTGAACAAAGATACAGCATCACAACCACACCAAGGAAATAAAGAGAGCAGTGTCAAGGTAGTGTTATTTGGTGACTTTAAATGTCCATATTGCGGTAACTTTGAACGCGATATTTTGCCTAAAATTCAGAAAGACTATATCGATACGCAGAAAATAGAGTTGCGCTATGTCAACGTGTTATTACATGGCGAAGAGTCTAATTTGAGTGCCCGTGCATCTTTAGCGGTTAATCAATACGCACCAGAAGCATACTGGGATTTCCATCAAGCGTTATATCGTGCGCAACCTAAAGATAAAGAAGCGGTCTCTAAAGATAAATGGCTGACAGAAGACCTTGTAAAAAAAGAAATACAAGCATTGAACATTACATCTGAGCAAAAACAGCAAATTCTTAAAGCTTATAATCAACAGAAATTCCATAAACAAGCGAAACATGACCATCAACTGGCTAAGCAATATCAAGTACCTGAAGTGCCATCAGTATACGTTAATGGCGAACGTGTCAAAGATGTGACAGACTACAAGGTTGTGAAAGACGTCATTGATGAGGCACTTAAAGAGCAGCCGATGAAATAACTGTGTTGGTGCTGTAATGGAGATTTGAGTGATGCACATCGAATCTTTGTACTTTGTCAGAAATCTTGCTTTTAAGGTACTGATTATCAGCTTTTTCACGCGTAAATGAACGCTGTCTGAGTCCTTGTCATATCATGATAGCGGACAGTATCGTTTCACGTGGAACTTTTACGTGTTGAACATAAAATAATTACGCGTTTGGGCATGAAATTTCGCCGATAAAAAGGTATAATATACTAGGTGAGCAATTACGAATGGAGTGATAAATTTGGCTGAGGAAGTTATTGTCGACAGCGTGCTGACGTTAGGTCAGTTTTTGAATTATGAAGGCATCATTGAATCAGGTGGCCAAGCGAAATGGTTTTTACAAGAATATGAGGTGTTTTTGAACGGAGCGCATGAAACACGTCGTGGTAAAAAACTTGACGATGGCGATGTGGTTGAGATTCCTGAAGTAGGATCTTATGTCATAAAAATTGGTGCACAATGAAGTTAACAACACTCCAGTTGGAAAACTACCGGAACTATGAGCATGTGCTATTAGAATGCCATCCGGAAGTCAACATACTCATTGGAGAAAATGCACAAGGAAAAACCAACTTACTTGAGTCAATTTATACATTGGCCTTAGCTAAAAGTCACAGAACAACGAACGATAGAGAGCTTATTCGATTTGATGCAGAATATGCTAAAATAGAGGGTGAACTGAGCTTTAGATATGGCAGTATGCCACTTACGATGTTTATTACGAAAAAGGGCAAAAAAGCCAAGGTGAATCATTTAGAGCAGAGTCGTTTGACGCAATATATCGGACATTTGAATGTCGTCCTGTTTGCACCTGAAGACCTCAATATTGTGAAGGGCTCCCCTCAAGTGAGACGTCGTTTTATAGATATGGAGCTTGGACAGATTTCAAGTCTATATCTCAATGATTTATCCCAATATCAGCGCATACTTAAACAGCGCAATCATTATTTAAAACAACTGCAACTCAAACAACAAAAAGATACGACAATGCTAGAGGTACTGAACCAACAGTTTGCAACATATGCGGTTAAAGTGACGTTAAGACGCCAGCAGTTTATTGCGGAACTTGAGACACTTGCTGCGCCGATTCATTCGGGGATAACGAACGGTAAAGAGACGCTCACATTGCAATATTTACCAAGTATCAAGTTAGAAGACACCCCGCAGAATGAGGACGACTTAATCAACGAGGTATTTGAGACACTCCAAGCATCGTTGAAGAAAGAGATTGAGCGGGGTGTTAGCATGCAAGGACCCCATCGAGATGACTTAGGATTTAAAGTCAACGGGATGGATGCACAAACGTTCGGTTCTCAAGGACAACAACGTACAACAGCACTCTCAATCAAGCTGGCAGAAATTGAATTAATGCATCAAGAAGTGGGGGAATACCCCATTTTATTACTTGATGACGTATTAAGTGAATTAGACGATTCTCGACAGACACACTTGTTGAGTACGATACAGCATAAAGTACAGACATTTGTTACAACAACATCAGTGGACGGCATCGATCATGAAATTATGAAAGATGCAAAAGTGTATCGAATCGCAGAAGGAAATATTAAGAAATAGCAGAAAGTGAAGGTGGAAGCATTGACTGATGTGAACAACACAGAAAACTATGGTGCGAGTCAGATTCAGGTATTAGAGGGTCTTGAAGCGGTACGTAAACGCCCAGGGATGTATATCGGGTCGACTTCAGAACGCGGTCTGCATCATCTCGTATGGGAAATTGTAGATAACAGTATTGACGAGGCACTCGCAGGCTACGCAGACAAGATTGAAGTAGTCATCGAAAAAGACAATTGGATTAAAGTAACGGACAACGGGCGTGGTATCCCAGTCGATATTCAAGAGAAAATGGGGCGTCCGGCTGTTGAAGTTATTCTGACTGTACTCCACGCCGGTGGTAAATTCGGTGGCGGCGGTTATAAAGTTTCAGGTGGTTTGCATGGTGTAGGTTCATCTGTTGTAAACGCACTGAGTGAGACGCTTGAGGTGTATGTCCATCGTGATGGTCGTGTGCACCACCAATCTTATAAACGCGGCGTACCGGAATTTGATTTGAAACAAATTGATGATACAGATCAAACAGGAACAGTGATCCGCTTCAAAGCAGATGCTGATATTTTCCAAGAAACGACTGTATATGACTATGAAACATTACAAAAACGTATTCGAGAGTTAGCCTTCTTGAATAAAGGCATTGAGATTACATTACGAGACGAACGTGATGATGAAGCGCCACGTGAAGACACGTATTACTATGAGGGCGGTATTAAATCATACGTTGAGCTCATCAATGAGAAGAAAGAGCCAATCCATCCAGAACCTATCTACGTACATGAGCAACGCGACGATGTGGAAGTAGAAATCGCATTGCAATACAACAGTGGTTATGCGACGAATTTGCTGACATATGCGAACAACATTCATACGTATGAAGGTGGGACACACGAGGACGGCTTTAAACGGGCTCTGACACGCGTTCTTAATAGTTATGGGTTACAGTCCAAAATTATTAAAGAAGACAAGGAGCGCCTCTCTGGTGAAGATACACGCGAAGGTTTAACAGCGGTTATTTCTATCAAGCATGGTGATCCACAATTCGAAGGGCAAACGAAGACGAAGTTAGGTAACTCAGAAGTACGTCAAATTGTTGACCGTACATTCTCAGAGTTATTTGAACGCTTCTTGCTAGAAAACCCACAAGTTGGGCGTACGATTGTTGAAAAAGGAATTATGGCATCACGTGCACGTATTGCGGCGAAAAAAGCACGTGAAGTAACACGTCGTAAAACGGCTTTAGATATTTCAAGTCTACCTGGTAAACTTGCTGACTGTTCAAGTAAAGATCCATCCGAAAGTGAAATCTTTTTAGTAGAGGGTGACTCTGCCGGGGGGTCTACGAAATCAGGACGTGACTCACGTATCCAAGCGATTCTACCATTACGTGGGAAAATTTTGAACGTAGAAAAAGCACGTTTAGACAAGATTTTAAACAACAATGAAATCCGTCAAATGGTGACTGCATTCGGTACAGGCATTGGTGGCGAGTTTGATATTTCAAAAGCGAGATACCACAAGATTGTGATCATGACCGATGCGGATGTCGATGGTGCGCACATTCGTACGTTGCTATTAACATTCTTCTATCGCTTTATGCGTCCGTTGATTGAAGCGGGTTACGTGTATATTGCACAGCCGCCGTTGTACAAATTGACGCAAGGGAAACAAAAGCACTATGTCTTTAATGACCGTGAATTAGACAAGTTGAAAGAGACACTCAATCCGACGCCGAAATGGTCGATTGCGCGATATAAAGGTTTGGGTGAAATGAATGCAGATCAACTTTGGGAGACGACAATGAATCCAGAAAATCGTGCGATGTTGCAAGTCACACTTGATGATGCGATTGAAGCGGATCAGACGTTTGAGATGTTAATGGGCGATGTAGTAGAGAATCGTCGTCAGTTCATTGAAGATAACGCTGTATATGCCAACCTGGATTTCTAACATATACACTTGAAAAATGAGAAGGAGGATATCTTGATGGCTGAAACATCTGAATCAAGAATTAATGAACGGAATATCAGCAGAGAGATGCGAGAATCATTTTTGGACTATGCCATGAGTGTTATCGTATCTCGTGCATTGCCAGACGTACGAGATGGGTTGAAGCCTGTACATCGCCGTATACTTTATGGATTGAATGAACAAGGCATGACGCCAGATAAACCATACAAAAAATCAGCGCGTATCGTCGGGGACGTTATGGGTAAATATCACCCACACGGTGACTCGTCAATTTATGAAGCGATGGTGCGTATGGCACAAGAATTCAGCTACCGTTATCCACTTGTAGATGGTCAAGGGAACTTTGGTTCAATGGATGGCGACGGTGCGGCTGCGATGCGTTATACGGAAGCACGTATGACGAAGTTGGCTTTGGAACTTTTAAGAGATATTAACAAAGATACGATTGACTTTATTGATAACTATGATGGTAATGAGCGCGAACCAAGCGTGTTACCGTCACGTTTCCCTAACTTATTAGTGAACGGTGCATCAGGGATTGCGGTAGGGATGGCAACGAACATTCCACCACATAATATGCGTGAAGTGATTGATGGCGTATTGAGCCTCAGTCGCAACCCGGATATTTCGACTGCAGAGTTGATGGAAGACATTCAAGGACCAGACTTCCCAACAGCAGGTTTGATTCTCGGTAAGAGCGGTATTCGCCGTGCTTATGAGACGGGACGCGGATCGATTATAATGCGTGCCAAAGCAGATATTGAATCACGTGGTGGCGGTCGTGAACGTATTATCGTTACAGAAATACCGTACCAAGTGAACAAGGCACGTATGATTGAAAAGATTGCGGACCTTGTACGCGATAAGAAAATTGAAGGTATTACAGACTTACGTGATGAAACGAGCTTACGTACAGGCGTGCGTATTGTGATTGATGTGCGTAAAGACGCAAATGCAAGTGTCATACTGAACAATTTGTACAAGCAGACCCCATTACAAACATCATTTGGCGTTAACATGATTGCGTTGGTGAACGGACGTCCACAGCTTATTACGTTGAAAGAGGCGTTATATCACTACTTAGAACACCAAAAAGAAGTCGTGCGTCGTCGTACGGCCTACAATTTACGTAAAGCGAAAGATCGCGCACATATTCTTGAAGGGCTACGTATTGCGCTAGACCATATCGATGAGATTATTACGATTATCCGTGAATCAGAAACAGATAAAGTAGCAATGGATAGCTTACAAGCACGTTTTGCATTGTCAGATCGCCAAGCACAAGCGATTTTAGATATGCGTCTACGTCGTTTGACAGGTTTAGAGCGTGACAAGATTGAAAATGAATATAACGAGCTGATTGCTTACATAGCTGAGTTAGAAGAGATTCTTGCAGATGAAGAGAAGTTATTAGAACTCGTACGTGAAGAGTTAACAGACATCAAGGAACGCTATGGTGATGATCGTCGTACAGAAATTCAATTAGGCGGTGTTGATAACCTTGAAGATGAAGACTTGATTCCTGAAGAACAAATTGTCATTTCATTGAGTCACAATAACTACATCAAACGTCTTCCTGTATCAACGTATCGTGCACAAAACAGAGGCGGTCGTGGTGTTCAAGGTATGAATACGCTTGAAGACGATTTTGTCAGCCAACTGGTTACAACAAGCACGCACGATGATGTCCTGTTCTTTACGAATAAAGGGCGCGTTTATAAGTTGAGAGGTTATGAAGTACCGGAACTCTCACGTCAGTCTAAAGGGATCCCAGTGGTCAATGCGATTGCGCTTGAGAATGATGAAGTTATCAGCACAATGATTGCGGTAAAAGACTTAAACTCTGAAGATGACTTCTTAGTCTTTGTAACGAAAAAAGGTTTGGTTAAGCGTTCAGCATTGAGCAACTTCAATCGCATTAACAAAAACGGTAAGATTGCGATTAAGTTTAGAGATGACGATGAACTTGTAGCGGTACGTCTTACAGATGGCGACAAAGACATATTGATTGGTACATCTCAAGCATCACTCATCCGTTTTAAAGAGACGGATATTCGTGCGATGAGTCGAATTGCGTCAGGTGTGAAGGGTATTACACTACGCGGAGATGATGAGGTTATTGGTCTAGGTGTCGCTGACGAAGATAACAAAGCTGAGATTCTCGTCGTAACTGAAAAAGGTTACGGTAAGCGTACATCAATTAGTGAATATCGTTTATCACGCCGAGCAGGTATGGGTATTAAGACGGCGAATATTACAGAGCGTAATGGTAAGCTGGTATGTATTGCGACAGTCGAAGGTAATGAAGATATTATGGTTGTAACCGATCATGGTGTTATCATTCGTATGGAAGTAGAAGACATCTCTGTCAATGGCCGTAACACGCAAGGGGTTCGTTTGATTCGTTTAGACGACGATCAATTCGTATCAACAGTTGCTAAGGTGAAACAAGAACCTGAAGACCTAGAAGCGGACGAACAAGACGGAACGGTGTCTAAAGATACTGAAGTAACAGAAGCACCATCTGAAGGACCAGAAACATTAAGAGAAGACTTTATGGCACGTGTTGAAGAAGACATTGCCAATGAAGACGAATAAGCATAACAAAAAAAGAAGGTTTGAGCACATGATTGCGTGCTGAACCTTCTTTTTGTATGTGTATTTATTGTTCGAGCTGTTTCATTGCGTATGGGATTTCATCGATGATTTTTGATGGTGGAACCACATACATATCTTTGGAAAGTTTTTCACCAATATAGCTATGTGTGTAGGCTGCGCTTGTTACAGCATCAATCGTATCATCAAATTGACCGATAAAGCTCGTAATCATCCCTGCTAATGTATCGCCCATGCCACCTGTCGCCATTGCAGGTGTGCCGATTTCTAACTTATATTCATTATCTCTAAAGAAAATCTCTGTACCATGTTTCTTCAAGACAACCGTTGCGCCAATCTTGTCAACCGCTGCACGATTGCGCTCATACGTCTGTTCCTCTATTGGAATACCACTTAGACGCTCCCATTCCTTTTGATGTGGTGTGTAGATGATTTTACAAGGTGGGATTTCTGGTTTGAGCTTACTCATGATAGATATCGCATCGCCATCAACGATCAATGTATGGTGCGATTGAATATTTTGTAGCAAGAATGTCATTGCATTGTTCCCTTTAAAGTCTAGACCGAGTCCAGGACCGATTAAGATACAGTCCGATTGTTCGATGACCTTTGTGAGCTTTTTCGTATCATTAATGTCAATGACCATTGCTTCTGGACAGCGTGAATGGAGTGCGACGTGGTTCGTTGGATGTGTTGCTACCGTAATCAGACCACTGCCACTGTAGACACAGGCACGTGCGGCTAGCATAATTGCGCCACCTAAAGTCGCATTGCCGCCAATCAGTAGAATACGGCCATAGTCCCCTTTATGTGTATCCTCTTTGCGTTTCGGTATTTTAACATCCGACAATATTTCCATAGAGCAAGACCTCCTATCTGGTATTTCCGATATTACAACAAGATATGATATACGCGCATGTGCCATTCGTCAATAGATAAAATAAGGCGTTTTAGCATACTAGTCTAGTAACGCGCTACCTGATAACGAATATTGTCACAACTATTGTGTAACTTGTTCCTGAATCCTATACTGAAGAAGGATGGTAAGAAATAACAAAGGGGTTGAATCATATGCGTTTATATTTAACAGGTAATGAATTAAGTATTGATGATATTCGGACGTTTCTCTCTCAAGAAGGAACGGTAGAAATTACTTCAGAAGCGCTGGAACGTGTCAAAGCAAGTCGTGCAACCGTTGAACGTATTATCGCTAACAAGGAAACGATATACGGTATTACAACAGGATTTGGACTGTTCAGTGACGTATTAATTGACCCGTCACAGTATAATCAACTGCAGGTCAATTTGATTCGTTCACATGCGTGCGGTGTCGGTAAACCATTTGAACAAAATGTCGCGCTCGTAATGATGGTGTTAAGACTAAACACGTTATTGAAAGGTCACTCAGGTGCGACGGTTGATTTAGTGAGACAACTTCAATATTTTATCAATCAACGTATTATTCCAGTGATTCCACAACAGGGCTCACTCGGAGCGTCAGGAGACTTGGCACCACTTTCTCACTTGGCATTAGCTTTGATAGGGGAGGGGGAAGTCTATTATGAAGGGCAAGTTTTAGACAGCTCGGATGTCTTAAAACGTTTAGATAGAGCGCCGTTAGTATTGCAAGCGAAGGAAGGACTGGCATTGATTAATGGTACGCAGGCAATGACTGCACAAGGTGTGATTACATTTATCGAAGCGGAGAGTCTAGCGTATCAGTCAGAGTGGATTGCTTCATTGAAACACCAAGCATTGCGAGGAATTACGGATGCGTATCATCAATCGATACATATTGTGCGTAACTTTGATGAACAGACAGCTGTAGCAAGACGGATGTTAGACTGGCTTGAAGGTTCATCATTAACGACACGTCAAGGGGAACTACGTGTGCAAGATCCATACACATTGCGTTGTATTCCACAGATTCACGGTGCCAGTTTCCAAGTGTTCAACTATGTACGAGAGAAGTTAGCACATGAGATGAACGCGGCCAACGATAACCCGCTTATTTTTGATGAAGGCGATGAGACATTAGTTATCTCTGGTGGTAACTTCCATGGACAACCGATCGCATTTGCGTTAGATTTCTTGAAAATTGGGATGAGTGAGCTCGGGAATGTGTCAGAGCGACGTCTTGAGCGTCTCGTTAATCCACAATTGAATGGTGGATTGCCAGCATTTTTAAGTCCAGAACCTGGTTTGCAAAGTGGAGCGATGATTATGCAGTATGCGGCCGCAAGTCTTGTGTCTGAGAATAAGACGCTCGCACATCCGGCAAGTGTGGACTCAATACCATCGTCAGCAAACCAAGAAGATCATGTCTCAATGGGAACAATTGCGGCAAGACATGGCTATCAAATATTAGAAAATGTACGTCGTGTGTTAGCGATAGAAACAATTATTGCCTTGCAAGCCGTGGAATTAAGGGGTGTAGACGGACTGTCACCAAAAACACGTGAACAATACGATAAGTTGCGTGAAATCGTCCCATCCATCACGGAAGATAGACAATTTCATAAAGATATCGAACAAGTGGCGAATTATTTACAAAAAATTTCTTATTATGAATAGGCTTGCAAAACGAAAAATACTCTGCTATATTATAAGTAAATTCAGATATTTAATTGTTTGTGGACTAAGTAGTATCAGATTCCTTACAGAGAGTTTGTGGCTGGTGTGAACAAACATTCGATGACGATATGAAATCTACCCACACATGAAGAACAATTCGGGTGAAACCGTTAACTTTTGTTAGAGCGCAAGCGTATTTTTAATATGCTTGTTAAATAGGGTGGCAACGCGTAAGTAACCACGTCCCTTGTATTGAGGGGCGTGGTTTTTTATTTGCTTTACTATCCGCTAAATAAATCTCACTATAAAACCATGAAAGGATGTCAAAATATGTTAGACATTAAATTATTCAGAAACGAGCCAGAAAAAGTAAAAGAAAAGATTCAATTACGTGGAGATGATCCGGTAGTCGTTGATGAAGTGTTAGAACTTGATCAAAAACGCCGTGAGTTAATCAAACAAACAGAAGAGTTAAAAGCAGAGCGCAACAAAGCATCTGAATTAATTGCACAAAAGAAACGCAATAACGAAGATGCTGAAGAGGCGATTCAATTGCAACGTCAAGCGGGAGACAAAGTAAAAGCAATTGATGCAGAACTTAAAGAAGTGGACAACGCATTACAAGATAAATTATCACGTATTCCTAACTTAATCCATGACGATGTGCCACAAGGTGCTGATGATACTGAAAACGTTGAACTTAAAAAATGGGGTACACCACGTGAGTTTGATTTTGAAGCAAAAGCACACTGGGATATCGTAGAAGACTTAGGCATGGCAAACTTTGAACGTGCTGCACGCGTATCAGGTGCGCGTTTCGTATTCTTAACAGACGAAGGTGCGAAGTTAGAGCGTGCGTTAATGAACTACATGTTAACAAAACATACAACACAACACGGTTACACTGAAATGATGGTACCTCAACTTGTAAACCGTCACGCAATGTACGGTACAGGTCAATTACCTAAATTTGAAGAAGACTTATTCAAAGTAGAAAAAGAAGGTCTTTACACAATTCCAACAGCGGAAGTACCATTAACAAACTACTACCGTGATGAAGTTATCCAACCAGGTGTGTTACCTGAAAAATTCACTGGTCAATCAGCATGTTTCAGAAGTGAAGCGGGATCTGCCGGCCGTGATACACGTGGTTTAATCCGTCTTCACCAATTCGATAAAGTAGAAATGGTGCGCATCGAAAAACCTGAAGACTCTTGGAATGCATTGGAAGAAATGACAGGCAACGCAGAAGCAATCCTTGAAGAGTTAGGCTTACCATACCGTCGTGTTATCTTATGTACTGGAGACATCGGTTTCGGTTCAAGTAAAACATATGACTTAGAGGTATGGTTACCAAGCTACAACGACTACAAAGAAATCAGCTCTTGCTCAAACTGTGTTGATTTCCAAGCGCGTCGTGCGAACATCCGCTTCAAACGCGACAAAGACGCAAAACCTGAATACGTACACACATTGAACGGTTCTGGTTTAGCAGTAGGTCGTACGTTTGCTGCAATCGTTGAAAACTATCAAAATGAAGATGGTTCTATTACAATTCCAGAAGCACTTGTACCATTCATGGGTGGTCAAACTGTAATCGAACCTAAATAATAATCGGTACCAATTTTTCTCTCTAAATATAGATAAATAGAAGACCTTTTAAAGTTGACTCTCTCTCGCTTTAAGAGGTCTTTTTAATATTTTAAGACTGCCTTCACGCTACATTTGTCAGAAAATTACGTTAAATAAAACGTTGATTTAACGGCGTTTTTAGACTTCGGTTTGTATGCGTGCACTATGGCGTTCTACTAATCTTATAGATTTCGTCAACTTTTTGTAATATAATAAATTTAATTTTTATGAAAGGGCGGATAGTATGGCGTATATGACATTTAAGCAAGGCGTGAAAGACTGTATACCGACACTTCTTGGCTATGCAGGTATCGGATTTTCCTTTGGTGTCGTAGGGAGTGCATCTGGATTTAATATTTTTGAGATTGCACTATTATCCATTCTCATATACGCCGGATCAGCACAATTTGTCGTGATTGCCTTAATGGCCGTACATACACCTGTTTGGGTCATTGTGCTGACAACATTTATTGTGAACAGTCGTATGTTTTTATTGAGTATGACGTTAGCCCCTTCCTTTAAACATGAAACACTTTGGCACCGCATAGGGATTGGTACGTTGTTGACTGATGAAACGTTCGGTGTCGCAATTACTCCATATTCAAAAGGGGAGACGATAGGACGGCATTGGATGCATGGCTTAAACATCACGGCGTATACTTTTTGGATATTAATGTCAGTGCTCGGTGCGGCGTTTGGTGATTTTATCAGTCACCCAGAATCATTCGGTTTAGATTACGCCATTCTAGGCATGTTCGTCTTTCTAACCGCTGCGCAATTTGAAGGGCTACAGCAATCCAAGCTGCGTCTTTATCTATTATTAATGCTCGTAGTGATTGCCTTGATGCTCATTCTAAGTCTGTTCATGCCGTCTTACTTAGCGATTATTATTGCGTCTGTATTAACAGCGACATTAGGGATGGTGATGGATCAATGACATTCTACTTTTTAAGTGCCGTTATTTTATCATGTATTGTGACGTTGCTTGTACGTGTGACACCGCTCGTACTCATTTCACGCTTAGAGTTATCTGAGAAAGTCATTAAGTGGTTATCGTTTATACCCATTACGTTATTTACCGCGCTCGTTGTAGACGGCTTAATACAACAACACGATGGCACATTTGGATACACGATTAATTGGATCTTTCTTATCGCGCTTGTGCCAACGATATTGATCGCATTGCGTACGCGAAGTTTAACGATGACTGTTATCGTAGGCATGGTAACGGTAGCCATATTAAGAATGGCAACGTTATTTTAATTTGTTGTGTTATTGCTTTAAATGGTGTATCATAACACTAAATCTAAATATTACAAAAACTTATTCAGAGAAGCTGAGGGATTTGGCCCGTTGACGCTTCAGCAACCACTTATAGCTAAGTACGGTGCTACTACCAACGATTGAAGTCGAATGATAAGTCATATACATTACTAGGCTGTATCGTTGTTAATTCAATGATACAGTTTTTAATTTTTTAAAGGGGGACGCGTAGGATGACCAATTATATTGTGGATACGTTACATTTAGGTGCATTTACGACAGAATCTGGTGAAACGATAGATGATTTACAGTTGCGTTATGAGTATGTCGGATACAAAGGGCAACCGCTCGTGTTAGTTTGTCATGCATTAACGGGTAATCACTTAACATATGGGACAGATGAGCAGCCGGGCTGGTGGCGAGAAATTATCGATGGTGGCTATATGCCGTTTCATGATTATCAATTTTTAACGTTCAATGTGATTGGCAGTCCATTTGGTTCCAGTTCACGTGCGAACGACCGACATTTTCCAGAGCATTTAACGATGCGTGATATTGTGCGTGCAATTGAACTTGGTGTCAAAGCACTCGGTTATACAGAAATTGATATTTTGATTGGTGCGTCTCTCGGCGGCATGCAAGTGATGGAATTACTATACAACCGTCAATTCCACGTAAAAAAAGCGGTCATTCTTGCCGCAACAGCTAAGACATCTTCGTATAGTCGCGCATTCAATGAAATTGCACGTCAGGCGATTCATTTAAGCGGTACAGACGGCTTAAGCATTGCGAGACAGCTTGGCTTTCTTACGTATCGCTCCTCTAAAAGTTACGAATCGCGCTTTACGCCAGATGAAGTGGTGGCATATCAAAAATATCAGGGAGATAAGTTCAAGGCGTCGTTCCATTTGGAGAGTTATTTAACACTGCTGGACGTCTTAGATAGTCATGATATTTATCGCAATCGTGCCGATGTGAGTGCGGTTTACCGTATGCTTGATACCAAAGTGCTGACGATTGGTTTTGCGGATGACTTATTGTATCCGGATGACCAGGTAGAAGCGGTAGGGCGACACTTCCGTTATCATCGTCATTTCTTCGTGCCAGACAATGTCGGACATGATGGCTTCCTACTTAACTTCAATGATTGGGCACCCTATTTGTATCATTTTTTGAAAGTTTCTCGTTTTCGTCGCTAAACTTAGACGGATATCCTACATTTTGTTATAATCAAAGGAATGAAGAAAGAAGCGGTAAGGACGCTAAGTAACAGTGTTAGAAATTGTACAAAGTGCCTTGCCGTTTTAGTATAATCCGGTACAGCGCAAGTCATTGTATTCATGTTACAAAGCCTGTAAAATAAGGGTTATAGAAATAAATTAGTTTGGAAGTGGCGTTATTGTTTTCAAAAATTCAGTTTAAACCGATGATGCTATGCACACTTGCATGGATATTGGTCATCTTAGTGATACACTTCATACCGCCATTGGGATTATTTGTGGCGTTGTTTGCGACACTCCCAGGTATTATTTTGTGGCACCGCT
Source organism: Staphylococcus rostri (assembly GCF_002902145.1). GTDB lineage: Bacteria > Bacillota > Bacilli > Staphylococcales > Staphylococcaceae > Staphylococcus > Staphylococcus rostri. The sequence continues at coordinate 40,941 of NZ_PPRF01000047.1, forward strand.
CCATCCATTCCTTTGGTTTGAGCACGTTCATTACATTTATTTTCGCAACATTAACAGGCAATGTGTTCGTTATGAGCTTTATGATCATTACATTTGTGATCAGCGCATTAATTGCACGTATGTTACAAATGCGCGCATCAAAAGAACGCATCCTATATATGACAACTTTTGTTTCAAGTATTTTGACGTTAGGCGTCATCATGCTGTTACAAAGTATGCAACAATTACCATATGCACAAGAATTATTACAACCTTATCAAGCAATCGTCGATCAAACGATTGCAATGCAGGAGTTAGATAAGGCATCACAAGAAGTCTTAAATGCCTCAGTACAACAACTTGCGATACAGATTCCGGGCATGGTCGTGATCACTTTAGCAATCTTTATGTTTGTGACACTCTTAATCATCTGTCCGATTCTGCGTAAATTCAAAATTGCAACACCTGTTTTTAGACCGCTTTATTTATGGCAGATGCAGCGTTCTATTTTCATCATTTATGCAATTGCTTTGTTAGTAGGTATGGCAACGGAACCTGCAACGACAATGAATAGTATTAGTGTCAACTTCCAAATCGTCTTAGGCTTTTTACTTGTGATTCAAGGCTTAAGCTTTATTCACTACGTATGTGCGATGAATCGTCTGCACATCAGTTTATCGATTTTATTTGTGACGCTAGGTATTATTTTCTATCCACTGACACGATTAATTGGTTTGTTAGATATTGGTTTGAATTTAAAAAGTATGATTAATAAACGATAAGAGGTGACAAAATGAATTGTCATGCCATAAAGAAAGCATTGGTCATCCCCTTTATATTGATGACACTCGCTGCGATTATAAGTGTGGGCATTCTGTTGTTGTTCAACAAAATGTACGCATCGGTTGCAGGCGTTGTCTTGCTCGTAGTACTCATCATTAGCGCAGTGCTTCTCAGACGTGTGTACCAGCATTTTGATCGCTACATAGATAGTTTGAGCGGCAGGATATCATTGGGGACCGAGCGTGCTGTCAAGTCGATGCCAATGGGCTTGATTGTTTTAGACGATGCAGAACAAATTGAATGGGTGAATCCGTTTATGACGGAGCGTATCGATCGTAACGTTATTTCAGATCCAATCAATGAAGTATACCCGAATATTTTAAAACAGTTAGAAAAAGCGAAAGAAATTGAGTTTCAAGACGGACCGTATGCCTATCGTGTGAAATACGCAGAAGAAGAGAAAATGTTGTATTTCCTAGACATGACGGAAGAGACGGAAATTCGTCAAGAGTATGAAGATCAGCAACCGATTATTGCGACGCTGTTCTTGGATAACTACGACGAAATCACTCAAAATATGAATGATACACAGCGTTCTGAGATTAACTCGATGGTGACGCGTGTTATTAGTCGCTGGGCACAAGCGCATAACGTCTATTTCAAACGTTACAGCTCAGATCAGTTTGTCGCGTACTTGAACCGACGTATCTTGCGTGAAATTGAAGAAGATAAGTTCGATATTTTAAGTCAGCTACGTGAGAAAAGTAGTGGCTACCGTGCTCAGTTAACGTTAAGTATCGGTGTCGGCGAAGGTTCGGAAAACTTAATCGACCTTGGTGAGTTATCGCAATCAGGTCTCGACTTAGCATTAGGTCGAGGCGGTGACCAAGTTGCGATTAAGCACATGAATGGTAACGTACGTTTCTACGGTGGTAAGACGGACCCGATGGAAAAACGTACGCGTGTGCGTGCACGTGTTATCTCTCACGCCTTGAAAGACATTTTGTTAGAAGGCGACAAGGTCATTGTTATGGGGCACAAGCGACCAGACCTTGATGCGATTGGTGCAGCTATTGGTGTGACACGTTTTGCGATGATGAACAACTTAGATGCGTATATTGTGTTGAATGACTCGGATATCGATCCAACATTACAGCGTGTGATGAACGAAATCGACGAAAAACCAGAGTTGAAAGAACGTTTCATTACATCGGATGACGCATGGAATATGATGACATCGAAAACGACGCTCGTGATTGTGGATACACATAAACCTGAGATGGTCATTGATGAAAACATTCTTAATAAAGCGAACCGTAAAGTTGTGATTGACCATCATCGTCGAGGCGAAAGCTTTATCTCAAGTCCATTACTTGTATATATGGAACCATATGCAAGCTCGACAGCCGAGTTGGTCACAGAGTTGTTGGAGTATCAACCGACAGAGCAACGTTTAACACGTCTAGAATCGACGGTAATGTACGCAGGTATCATCGTCGATACGCGTAACTTTACATTGCGTACGGGCTCTCGTACATTCGATGCCGCAAGCTATTTACGTGCGCACGGTGCAGATACGATTTTGACTCAGCATTTCTTGAAGGACGATATCGAAACGTATATTAATCGTTCAGAACTGATTCGTACGGTCATGCTACAAGACAATGGTATTGCGATTGCGTACGGTGCGAATGATAAGATTTACCATCCTGTCACGGTTGCACAGGCGGCAGATGAACTATTGAGCTTGGACGGCGTAGAGGCATCTTATGTTGTAGCACGACGTGAAGATGATCTTGTCGGCATGTCAGCACGTTCGCTCGGTGCGTTTAACGTACAGTTAACGATGGAGGCACTCGGTGGCGGTGGCCATCTGACGAATGCGGCGACCCAAATTAAAAATGTGACGGTTGAAGAAGCGATCGAGCAGTTGAAAGAAGCAATTGCGGAACAAATAGATAGGAGTGACGAATCATGAAAGTAATTTTCACACAAGACGTAAAAGGTAAAGGGAAAAAAGGCGATATTAAAGACGTACCAGTAGGTTATGCGAATAACTTTTTAATTAAAAATGGTTATGCGGTGGAAGCAACACCTGGTAACTTGAAACAATTGGAACAAAAAAACAAACGTATTGAAAAAGAGAAACAACAAGAGTTTGAAGATGCGAAAGCGTTAAAAGAAAAATTAGAAACACTTGAAGTAGAAGTGAAAGCAAAGTCTGGTGAAGGCGGCAAGTTGTTCGGTTCAATCAGCACAAAACAAATTGCAGAAGCGTTAAATAAACAGCACGGTATTAAGTTAGACAAGCGTAAAATGGACTTACCAAACGGTATCCATGCATTAGGTTACACAAACGTACCAGTGAAATTACACAAAGATGTAGATGGTACAATCCGTGTTCATACAGTAGAACAATAATAGCGTGATGGCGCATGTGAAAAGGCTGGGGCATATGAACATGTTCCAGCCTTAAACATTAGTTGTACTTGCGCGTTGGGATGAAAGCAGAGAAAAGAATGTTCGTGTTGAGGCTATGGATAGAATAAGCTTTCAACGCTTTTAGACAGTCTGCTGGCATTCTAATTTTTGCAGGAATTGCTGTGTATGGACATTATTCACGTCTCGGCGCTTGTACACAATGAATTTAAAGGAGGTTGTTGGCATGGATGGTATGTTTGAACATAATCAGATGCCACATAGTAATGAAGCGGAACAATCTGTGTTAGGTGCGATATTTTTAGATCCAGAGCTTATCTCAACGACGCAAGAAGTCTTGTTGCCTGAATCTTTTTATCGTGCACCACATCAGCATATTTTCCGTGCCATGATGCATTTAAACGAAGATGGCAATGATATTGATATTGTGACCGTATTAGACCGTCTTACACAGGATGGTGTTGTTAATGAAGCGGGTGGCGTGCAGTATTTAGCTGAAATCACGTCTAGCGTACCGACAACGCGTAACATTGAGTATTACACGAACGTCGTATTCAGAGATGCGTTGAAGCGGAAGTTGATTCATACCGCCGACAGCATTGCCAGTGATGGTTACAACGACGAGCTAGACCTTGATACCGTCTTAAACGATGCGGAACGGCGCATACTGGAATTGTCATCCACACGAGAAAGTGACGGATTTAAAGACATTCGTGACGTATTAGGTCAAGTGTACGAGAATGCGGAACAGTTGGATCAAAATAGCGGTCAGACGCCAGGAATCCCAACAGGCTATCGAGACTTAGACCAGATGACGGCAGGCTTTAACCGCAATGACTTAATCATTTTAGCGGCACGTCCTTCAGTAGGTAAGACTGCCTTCGCACTTAATATTGCTCAAAAAGTGGCGACACATGAAGATAACTATACGGTAGGTATCTTTTCGCTCGAGATGGGTGCTGACCAGCTAGCGACACGTATGATTTGTAGTTCTGGTAACGTCGACTCTAACCGTTTGAGAACAGGGACGATGACGGAAGAAGACTGGAATCGTTTCACCGTAGCCGTCGGTAAATTGTCGCGAACAAAGATCTTCATAGATGATACACCGGGGATTCGTATTACCGATATTCGTTCAAAATGCCGTCGTCTAAAACAAGAGCACGGCTTAGATATGATTGTTATCGACTACTTACAGTTAATTCAAGGTAGCGGGTCACGTTTTTCAGACAACCGACAACAAGAAGTCTCTGAAATCTCACGCATGTTAAAGGCGATTGCACGTGAGTTAGAATGTCCCGTTATTGCGTTGAGTCAGTTATCACGTGGCGTGGAGCAACGACAAGATAAGCGTCCGATGATGAGTGATATTCGTGAATCAGGTTCGATTGAGCAAGATGCCGATATCGTTGCCTTCTTATATCGTGACGATTATTACAATCGTGGCGATGGCGACGAAGATGATGACGATGCAGGCTTTGAACCACAAACGAATGATGAAAATGGTGAGATTGAAATCATCATCGCCAAGCAACGTAACGGCCCAACTGGTACCGTGAAACTGCACTTTATGAAACAATACAATAAATTTACCGATATTGATTATGCACATGCCGAGATGGCGTAAAAATATTTTCGGTGCTAAAAACCGTACTTTAAAATTCTCTGTTTGAGTTTTGTACGGTTTTTATTATGTATTTAAAACTGTTTTTTTGATTAAGTTAGGATTTTAAAACGTATGTATAACTATTGAAATAGCGATAATTAGCATAACCATTAGGGTTCAAGACGATGTGTGATTAAAACACGATAAGCTATAAATTGTGAATGTGAATGTTCGTTTTTTAATTTGCATTCACGTCGAGTTATTGGTAGAATACATTTGGTTAATTGAGAAAACTTGGAGGTGCTCTTATGTCATCAATCGTAGTAGTTGGGACACAATGGGGAGACGAAGGTAAAGGTAAGATTACAGACTTTTTAGCAGAACAAGCAAATGTGATTACACGCTTTTCAGGTGGTAATAACGCAGGTCACACAATCAAATTTGACGGCGAAACATACAAATTGCACTTAGTACCATCTGGTATTTTCTACAAAGACAAGTTATCTGTAATTGGTAACGGTGTTGTTGTAGACCCAGTCGCATTATTAAAAGAATTAGACGGTTTAAACGAACGTGGTATTGCAACTGATAATTTACGCATTTCGAACCGTGCACATGTGATCTTACCTTATCATCTGAAACAAGATGAGCTTGAGGAAGCACGTCGTGGCGATAACAAAATCGGTACAACGAAAAAAGGTATCGGCCCAGCATACGTAGACAAAGCACAACGTATTGGTATCCGTATGGCAGATCTTTTAGACAAAGAAGTCTTCGAGAAGCGTTTAAAAGAAAACTTGGCATACAAAAATGATTACTTCAAAGGTATGTTTAACGAAACAGCACCTACATTTGAAGAAATCTTTGAAGAATATTACGCAGCTGGTCAACGTTTAGCAGCATACGTAACTGACACAGCAAAAGTATTAGATGACGCATTCGTTGCGGATGAGCGTGTGCTTTTCGAAGGCGCACAAGGTGTGATGTTAGACATCGACCACGGTACGTACCCATTCGTTACATCAAGTAACCCAATTGCGGGTAACGTAACAGTAGGTGCAGGTGTAGGACCAACAAATGTATCAAAAGTAGTCGGTGTATGTAAGGCTTACACATCTCGTGTTGGTGATGGTCCATTCCCAACAGAATTATTTGACGAAGACGGTCATCATATCCGTGAAGTCGGTCGTGAATATGGTACAACAACAGGTCGTCCACGTCGTGTAGGTTGGTTCGACTCAGTTGTATTACGTCACTCTCGCCGTGTAAGTGGTATTACAGACTTATCTATTAACTCAATCGACGTCTTAACTGGCTTAGATACAGTGAAAATCTGTACAGCGTATGAGTTAGATGGTAAGGAAATTACAGAGTACCCAGCAAACTTAAATGATTTAAAACGCTGCAAACCTATTTTTGAAGAGTTACCAGGTTGGACAGAAGATATTACAAACGTACGTACATTAGACGAATTACCAGATAATGCACGTCGTTACTTAGAGCGTATTTCAGAATTATGTAACGTTCATATCTCAATCTTCTCAGTAGGTCCAGACCGTAACCAAACAAATGTTGTAGAGCAACTTTGGGTTTAATTGAATAAAGAGGGGAGTCTACCGGAAGTATTGCGGTAAGACTTACCTGATGTGATGAAAGCCTGAGATTTCAATATCTCAGGCTTTTTGAATAGAATCAGAATGGTATATGAGATTTTGAGCCAATGAGTCACTTTTAAAAAGATATGGGGCTGGGAAACAAAAAATTTATGCACTGCGAAACCGATAAACGGTGTCCCAAAAGCAGGATTTTCAACATGACTGCCACGATTTCGGCAAAGTTAAAAAGCAATTTTGCTCATCGTTCGGTTCTGCTCAAATCCTAAACGCTTTTGTCCCAACCGTTACTTTTATTAAGTTAACTGCAATAAAAAAATCCACTTACATATTTAGTACCTAATCGCATTAAGTCATAAATATGTAAGCAGATTACTGATTTAGTGAATATCACGTTTTTTGTGATTACCACCACGAACTTCGGATACATTACCGATAGAAAGAAAGGCACTTTCATCAATTTCCATTACGATATCTTTCAGTTTTGCTTCTTCAAGACGTGTAATGACACAGAAAATGACGCGTTTATCCTCACCTGTATACGCACCTTCACCTTTTAAATACGTCACACCACGACCGAGACGAGAATTGATCGCTTCTCCAATATCTTTGTATGCGTCGCTAATGACCCATACAGACTTCGATTCATCAAAGCCGAGTAATACCGTATCAATCATTTTAGAGGCGATGAAATATGCGACAACACTGAAAAGCGCATTTTCCCATGTAAAGACAAAGCCTGCCGCTGCGAAGATGAAGAAGTTAATAATCATCACAATTTCACCGACAGAAAACGGTACTTTGTTTTGTACGAGAATCGATAATATTTCCGTACCATCGAGTGAGCCACCGTATCTTAGAACAATGCCGACACCGATACCGAGAACGGCACCACCAAAGATTGTGACTAAGAACTTATCTTCAATCACTGGATCGATAGGATGCAGTAGTACAGTTGAGATAGATAAAACGGTAATCGCATAAATCGTGGAGATGGCGAATGTTTTTCCTATCTGTTTATACCCTAGGAAGAAGAATGGTAGATTGAGCACGAAGATAAAAAGCCCCAACTTGAACCCTGTTAAATGAGATAAAATAATGGAAATACCTACGATACCCCCATCAAGTAGTTGATTTGGTACAAGAAATAGTTCCAAAGCAACACCCATTAATACAGCACCAAGTGTTATAAAGAAAAATCTTTTAACGAAATAACTCGCGCCACGGCGCGGTTTTTCCTTCTTGTAGGATACTGTTTGTTGTTCCGTTATATCCATATGTTGTCCCCCTTTTAATCGTCTACAAAAAATTATACAAAAAAATACGAAAAAAATCTTGTCAACGAGATGAGTCGATGCTATAATAATTTTTGTGTTAAAGAACGGCTCCTTGGTCAAGCGGTTAAGACACCGCCCTTTCACGGCGGTAACACGGGTTCGAGTCCCGTAGGAGTCACCATTATGGTCCCGTAGTGGAGCGGTTTAACACGCCTGCCTGTCACGCAGGAGATCGCGGGTTCGATTCCCGTCGGGACCGCTAATTGCTCACCCAATCGGGTGAGCTTTTTTGTTATATGAAAATAGGTTTTCTACATATTTTAGAGACAAAATAATAGTTCGTATAACTGGATGCATTCAATGTAAAGAATGACGTCCAGTTTTTATTATCTGTTAGTGATTTCGTACAGATTCTTGTGACAGCATTGGAAGCATAAAGGTAAAAGGATAGAATTCACATTATAGAAGTGATACATTATAAGGTATAGGATTGTGCCAACTAGCAATTGGCAAAGCGTTGTATTAATGAAGAAATGAGGTCATGCTTTATGGCGAAAAAAGTAGTTGTAGTAGACGATGAAAAACCCATTGCAGATATACTTGAGTTTAACTTGAAAAAAGAAGGCTACGATGTATTCGTGGCGTATGACGGAGATGATGCAGTGGAGCTTATCTATGCACAAGAACCAGACATTGTGTTACTCGATATTATGTTACCAGGTCGAGACGGTATGGAAGTCTGCCGTGAAGTGCGTAAAAAGTACGACATGCCAATTATTATGCTGACAGCAAAAGACTCAGAAATCGATAAAGTATTAGGGCTTGAATTAGGCGCAGATGACTATGTAACGAAGCCTTTTAGCACACGTGAATTGATTGCACGTGTCAAAGCGAATTTACGCCGTCATCATGCACAGCCAAGTGTTGAGAATAACCAACAAGCCAATGAGATTGCGATTAAAGATATTGTCGTGTACCCGGATGCTTATTCGATCAAAAAACGTGGCGAGTCAATCGATTTGACGCATCGTGAGTTTGAATTGTTCCATTATCTTTCAAAACATATGGGACAAGTTATGACGCGTGAGCACCTACTTCAAACAGTATGGGGCTATGATTATTTCGGCGATGTACGTACGGTTGATGTAACAATTCGTCGATTACGTGAAAAAATTGAAGATGATCCATCACATCCAGATTATATTGTGACACGTCGAGGTGTGGGATACTTCCTACAAAATCATGAATAGAAGGAAGTTACGTATATGAAGTGGTTAAAACAATTTCAATCTCTTCACACCAAGCTTGTTATTGTTTATGTTTTACTGATCATCATTGGGATGCAGATTATCGGATTGTACTTTACGAACAGTCTTGAAAAGGAAATGACGGAAACGTTCAAGACCAATATTTCACAAAATGCTAAGCAGATTGAGCTGAGTATTGAAAAGATATATGCGGAAGGCAACAATACGACGAATACACAGAAAGAAATTCAAAACTTGTTGAATGAATATGCGAACCGTAACGAGATGATTGAAATTCGTTTTATTGATACGGATCAAATTATTGTCGCAACGTCTAAACAGTCGAATCGACATCTCATCAATCAGAAGGCGAATAATAGCTCGATTCAAAAAGCCCTGTCATTGCGTCAAGCGAACTCCGATGTCGTATTGAAAGACTACGGTGAGGGCAAACAACGTGTGTGGGTTAAAAATATGCCAGTAACGACCAGCAAAGGGTTGATTGGTAATATTTATATTGAATCCAACATCAATCAGGTTTATGAACAGCTGAGTGACATTAATCAAATTTTTATCGTTGGTACCGGTATTTCATTGCTTATTACGGTGATACTCGGATTTTTCATTGCACGTACGATTACGAAACCTATCACGGATATGCGTAACCAGACTGTCGAGATGTCTAAAGGGAATTATACACAGCGCGTGAAAATCTACGGAAATGACGAGATTGGTGAACTGGCGCTCGCGTTCAACAACCTATCCAAGCGTGTACAAGAAGCACAAGCGAATACAGAGAGTGAAAAGCGTCGTCTTGATTCTGTAATCCGACATATGAGTGACGGTGTTATCGCGACGGACAGACGTGGACGTATTAAGATTATTAACGATATGGCACTCAAAATGCTTGGACAGTCGAAAGAAGACGTTGAAGGTGCATTTATCTTTGACGTGCTTGATTTGAACGACGAGTTGAGTTTAGAAGAGCTTAATGAAAATAATGACAGCTTATTACTGGATATTAACGAAGAAGACGGCATTATTGCGCGTTTGAACTTTAGTACGATTGTTCAGAACACCGGATTTGTGAACGGTTATATTGCGGTATTACACGACGTTACAGAACAGCAACAAATCGAACGGGAACGCCGTGAATTCGTTGCGAACGTGTCGCATGAATTGCGTACGCCGTTAACGTCTATGAATAGCTATATCGAGGCGTTAGAACAAGGTGCTTGGCAAGACGAGACAATCGCGCCACAATTTTTGTCAGTCACGCGTGAAGAGACAGAGCGTATGATTCGATTAGTAAACGACCTGTTACACTTGTCGAAAATGGATAACAAGTCTGAACAAATAACGAAAGAGATTGTCGACTTTAATATGTTTATCAATAAGATCATTAATCGTCACGAGATGTCGGCAAAGGATACGATATTCGTACGCGACATTCCGCGTGAGACGATTTTCACAGAGATTGATCCGGACAAGATGACACAAGTGTTCGACAATGTCATTACGAATGCGATGAAATATTCGCGTGGTGAGAAGCGGGTAGAGTTCCATGTGAAACATAACCCAGTGCATCAGCGATTGACGGTGCGTATTAAGGACAACGGTATCGGTATTCCAGTTAACAAGGTGGACAAGATATTTGATCGCTTTTTCCGAGTGGATAAGGCGCGTACACGTAAAATGGGCGGTACAGGACTAGGTCTGGCGATTTCTAAAGAGATTGTCGAAGCGCATAGAGGTCGTATATGGGCGAATAGCGTAGAAGGCCAAGGCACGTCTATTTTCATCACGCTACCATGTGAAGCGATAGAAGATGGTGATTGGGATGCGAATTAAAGAACTCGTGAAATCAATCATCTTAGGTGCACTCGTGTTATCAAGTATTGTATTAACGGTCCTGATATGGGACTTTTCACCAGATTCAACAGACATCGATAATGAGCCGACGAAAGAAGTTACGAAAGCAATCGGTCCTCGTTTTGATACGGAGATTAGCCAAGTAGTTGCGCCATTACAACTTATTGATGTGCATGGCACAAAGGTTGAAGGTATGCCTGCGACGTCTGAAGTGAATCATCTGACAGACGTTTTTAATAAACAGCACATTAAAAAGGTAGTTTATATTGAAAATGAGCAAACACTTTTATTGCGAGAGTTGAGCGATCATTTTTTAGTTTTAGACTACCCGACAGACATCCCGCTGTCGATGTATTTAGGTGAAACGTTAGATCTTCAAGCGAAAGTGCCGAGTCATTTTAAGTTTGATCGTTTACTTTATGATATTGATACGTCAGACCATCTGGTTGTCTATGCGATTGGTCGAGATAGACATACCGCGGTGAAGTTGACAACGTCGGTTAAGGTGGAGAGTGTTAAACAGCACCTTAATGAACTACAAACAGCGTTGCGTCCGTATATGAACATATCAACGAATGAAGATACGATTAATAAGGCGACGTATATTTACGCACAAAAGTCACCGGAGAATTTGAAGACATATCGCACGATTTTTAATCATATTAATGTGGAAGATTTGAATGCGATTTTGTTTGACGATACGCCAATTGTGCGCACGACTAAGAGTGGGAATACGATTTACAACAATAACACGGGTGTTGTGAACTATGACCCTGATAAGAAAACGTATCATTATACGAACCTGTCAGAGGATGAACACAGTACACGTGATATGAATATTAGTATCCCGAGAACATTTGACTATATTAACGAGCATGGTGGTTTTACGGATGACTTCCGGTTGTTCCAGACGAATGACGAGCAAGGCTTGATTACGTACCAAATGTTTCTGAACGGGCGCCCGATTTTCTATCCGAACCAGCTTAATCAGATACATGTAAGTTGGGGTGAGCGTGGTATTTTCGAATACAGTCGTGGTCTGTTGAAAACGAACGTAACGATAGATAACGGCAAAAAAGCGGACGAATTACCGACAGCGGAAGACGTCCGGGCGTCATTAGCGGGTAATAACGCAATTGACTTTAGAAAGGTTGAACAGATGGTCGTGGGCTATCGTATGGTGTCTGAGAAAGGGCCAGACGATCGTTTGGAAATCCAAGAGAATAGCCAATTTGAGCCGACATGGTATGTTAAGCATGCAGACACATGGTATCAATATGATGATGGGGAGTTGATCGAACAATGAACTGGAAACGTGCACAAACACTTTTCATTATCGTATTCTTCTTGATTAACGTGTGCCTCGTCTACGTGTATATCGATAAATACAACAAATCGAAAGTGAATCCGGCGTCTAATGATACCGGGGTGAACTTTGCACAGGAAAACATTAAGTTGCCGAAAAATATACCAGACGTCAGCAAAGTCAAAATGCAGTTGATTACCGCTCGTTCGCGTAACTTTGAAGAAGAAGCGGAACGTCGGAGCGATGCCAGTCAAAGTGATGACGGATATGTGTTAACGAAAAAAGTGACTGAAGACGTTAATGTGAGAGTCGATCCAATTTCGCATCTCAAGCCGTATATTAACGATAATGTGTATAAAGGCGACGAGTATCAATATCATGAAACAAAGGATAATGAAATTGGTTATGAGCAGACATATGAAGGCTTTCCGATTATGAATAATCAACGTGCAGCATTGACATTTGTTGCGAGTGATAATCGTGTGAAGTCCTATAAGCAGTCAGCAATGCAAGACATCCGTCCGTCTAAAGGTGAGAATAATAAGCGTCATAAGGTGATCAGCGCGTACGAAGCGTTAGAAGCACTGTATTATAATCAATATCTTAAAGATGGCGACGAGGTTAAAAACTTAAGATTGGGGTACTATACGGTTGTAAAAGAGACAAATCTGCAAGTACTTCAAGCAAACTGGGAAATTCAAGTTAAAAGTGGCAAAGAAACAAAAACGTATTATGTGGAGGCTGTATCAGCCAAGCCGAAAATTATAGAACAGTAGAAAGGGTGGTCACTTGATACGAATGAGCGTGCTCGCAAGTGGTAGTACAGGTAACGCCACTTATATAGAAAACGATAAAGGGAGTCTACTTGTCGATGTCGGTCTGACAGGCAAGAAGATGGAAGGTTTATTTCAACAAATAGACCGCAAAATTGAGAATTTGAACGGAATTCTTATTACGCATGAACACGTTGATCACATTAAAGGACTGGGTGTAATTGCACGTAAGTATGGCTTGCCAATTTATGCGAACGAAAAAACGTGGTCATGTATTGAAAAGAAGGATAGTAAGATTCCGAACGATCAAAAGTTTATTTTTAACCCGTATGAAACGAAGTCTATCGCAGGGTTTGATATTGAATCATTTAACGTTTCACATGACGCGATTGATCCGCAATTTTACATCTTTCACAACGATTATAAGAAACTAACACTCATCACAGATACAGGTTATGTGTCAGACCGTATGAAGGGTATGATTCGCGGAAGTGACGCGTTTGTATTCGAAAGTAACCATGATGTGGATATGTTGAGAATGGGACGTTATCCGTGGAAGACGAAGCAACGTATCTTGAGTGATATGGGCCATGTCTCTAACGAAGATGCGGCACATGCGATGAGAGACGTGATTACAGGGCAAACGAAGCGCATTTACTTATCGCATCTATCGCAAGACAACAACATGAAAGACCTAGCACGCATGAGTGTAGGCCAAATCCTGCAGGCACACGATATAGACACAGTCAACGAAGTGAAGTTGTGCGATACGGATAAGGAACAAGCAACACCGATTTATACGTTATAAGAAAAACTTATAGTTACAAGACAAGGTCATGAAATGCACGGATTATGGTGTGTATTCATGGCCTTTTTTGTTGTATAGTAGAAACATCAAAGCAGAATGAATAAAAGTACAGTGTATACATCGAGTTACCCACAAGCTTGTGCACAAAGTATGCAGAAAAACACACTATCCACATGTTAATAAAGTATTTACCAACAAAGTTATTAACATATCCACATATTTATACACAGAATCGTTCGAGAATAGCGCATATTTACTGTGGATAAAAATGTATAGCATGTATAAAAAGGTGTAAATGTGTGAACAAGTTAATAACATGTGGATAACTTTTATATTATTCACAAAGGAGCCTGTTATGAAAATTACCGTCATTGCAGTTGGAAAACTAAAAGAAAAATATTGGAAACAAGCCATGGCAGAATATGAAAAACGCCTGGGTGCTTATACAAAGATAGAAGTTGTCGAAGTGCCAGATGAAAAAGCCCCTGAGACAATGAGTGATAAAGAAATAGAACAAGTTAAGCAGAAAGAAGGCCAACGCATCCTAGCCAAAATCAAACCACAATCCACAGTCATCACATTAGAAATTCAAGGCAAGATGTTGAGTTCAGAAGCATTGGCTCAAGAAATACAGCAACGCATGACACGTGGTACAAGCGATTTTACGTTCGTCATTGGCGGATCTAACGGTCTACACCAAGATGTCATGCAGCGCAGCGATTATGCATTATCATTCAGCAAAATGACGTTTCCACACCAAATGATGCGCGTCATTTTGTTAGAACAAGTGTACCGTGCATTTAAAATTATGCGTGGAGAAGCGTATCACAAATAAAACTAAAAAATAGATTGTGTATAATATAAAAGAAAGGGATTTATATTAAAACTTTGAATTCAAAAATTATGGAAAGGGAAGCTACCTTAGAAATTGAATCTATGGTCACTAATACATTGAAAATAAACCCAGACATTAATTCTAACTATACAAAAATGTCTTTCGAGAGAGAATTGGAAGTGCATGATTCTGAAAATTTGAATAAAAAATTCCGTTGGAAAAATACAAGTTCAAGTTAAAGGAAAAGAAGTATCTAAAAGAGGAGGTAAGGTTATAATGTCAATGTGAATGATTTTATGGATAGATTTAAAGCTGTTACAAAAGAAGAATCTGTACAGATACCAATTGTGTACACATTAACAAGAGATATGATTGTAGATGTACTAAATTTTGATATAAATGCTATTAAAGAATGTGTTGAATCAGATAAAATTGCTATTCAATCTGACATTAAATGGGAGAAACTAAATAATTTTGCATTAGAATTAATCGCAGCCTATGATGAAACTCAAAGTATCGATTTATTAGAATTAGCTGAATTATGATAATGATAAAACATTTATGAACTTAATCAACCAAGCTCAAATTATAAAGAGAAGAAAAAATATGGTAGATGAAAAATTGTTAAGCGACTTATTTGAATTAAAAGATAAATTAAAAGATATTGATAAAGAAATAGCAACATTGTATATCAACGTAGTATCAGGGAGTAAGCAAGAGGCAAAAATAAGGTATGAAACCCTCAATGCTGCAGATTTGGAAATATTTAATGCTTACCCCAGTCGGAGGACGTAGCCAACCCGACTCTCACATGTCCACAATTTTCGTGATCGATGGAACACATTACATTGCAGATGTCGGTTTCGGTGATCTACCTCTACAAGCAATACCGTTAACAGAGGATGCAGAACATAATGTTGTTCAAGATGTCACAGGAACATTTAGAGCGGTGTTTATCGATGAAGCGCACAAACAATTTGAAGTTCAAAAATGGGAAAACGACGCATGGGATACAAAATATGAGTCCGATATTTCCCCACGCACGATTGATATGTTTTAGGACAACATCAAATACAATCAAACAAATCCGAATTCTGTTTTTGTGAAACGCTTAGTCATAACAATGCCGACTGAAAAAGGACGTGCCACAATGTCACAAAATCACCTTACATTAACAGAAAAAGGTGAAAAACGTAAAATAAACGTCACATCAGACAATTATCGTCAACTTTTAAAAACGTATTTTAACTTAGATGTTGAGATTCAACGTCTAGAAACATAAGGAGGCCCTCATGCCAGAAAACAAACAGCGTAGTGACGCACGTCAAAATAAAGTGCGCATACTCGGGACCGTCAATCAATTATCACAACAAGGCGTTGACATTTCAGAAATGAAAATGACAGAAACTGCCAAACAAGCAAATGTTGGGGTCGGCACATTGTACCGTCATTTTGAAAATAAAGCTGTCCTCTGTATCGCTATGATGGATGCCCAAGTGGAAACGATGTTTGATGAAATTCAACATTTTTTAGCTACACACGCCACTGCCACGGCTTACGAACGGGTAAAAGGGATTCTCCAAATTTATGTTGATCTCAAAGAAACACACTTTCACACGTTATCTTTCATTGAAAAGTCGATTAACCGTTCGATTTCAATCGTACAAATCCCATTTTATCAACAATTGGCCGAGACGATTAGTGAACAACTGGATGAAACAGAACAAGGCCATTTTAAAACACATTTGTTGTTGAATTGCTTTTCAAATGAATTTTATTATTTTGCCAAAAATGATTTGAAATTGTCTAAAGAAGCCTATATTCAACAAGTCTTAGATGTGATATTAAAATAGTATAGTCAAAATATAAGTAACAATGAGAACTAAGAACACTTATTAAATGAATGTGTATGAACAATGGTTTTGCTAAGTTCCGTTTTAAGGTTGGCCGTTTATGAAAAATCAATGAAACAAGGGGTTCTATAATGATGACAGTCGTTTAAATATTAGTAATTTAGTGATTACAAGGTTTTACTAAGCGCATATCTACTATATAAGTTTAAACAATGCCACGAAATAAGAAGAGTTTTCCAAATTAGACAGTTGCGAGTAGAAATCTCTTCTTTTGATTTTCAAAGGTATATTAATTATACTTATGTTGTGAATAAATTGTGACACCCCATAAAATAACACCTCATGATTTTGTTAATTTTTAGATGTCATAATAAAGGTATTTACTAAAATTATTTCTGAAGGGTAGTGTAGAGATGAATATTAAAAATGTAGTTGTCGCTGGTGGTGGTCTATTAGGTAGCCAAATCGCTTTTCAGGCTGCGTATTCAGGTTTTAACGTTTCAATTTATGATGTGAATGAAAAAGGGCTTGAAGCGGCAAAAGACCGTTTAGAAAAATTAGTACCGCGTTATATTAAAGATTTAGATGCGCCAGAAGACAAATTAAAAGCAACCGTTAAAAGCATCCAAACTTCAACAAATTTAAAAGAAATTGTCGCAGATGCGGACTTAGTGATTGAAGCCATTCCTGAAAAATTATCAATAAAACAATCATTTTATAAAGAACTTGGAGAAGTTGCGCCAGAAAAAACAATTTTCGCAACAAACTCCTCAACATTATTACCAAGTGATTTTAAAGATGCGACAGGACGTACAGATCGTTTCTTAGCGTTACACTTTGCGAACGAAATTTGGTTAAATAATGTCGGCGAAATTATGGCGACTAAAGACACAGATCGTGCTGTATTTGATGAAGTTGTTGAATATGCAGGAGCAATGGGCTTACACCCAGTGCCAATTAAAAAAGAACATGCAGGTTACGTTCAAAACTCACTTCTTGTGCCATTCTTCCACGTGGCTGAAGAAATGTATGCGAATGAAGAAGAAACACCACAAGAAATTGATAAAATTTGGATGAACGCTATACGTATGAACGTAGGTCCATTCGGTGCGATTGACGTCGTTGGTTTAAATACAAATACTGCTATCGTACAAGCAGAATATGAAAAAGACGGCACACCTTGGAAAAAAGCGTACGTTGACAAAAATAACGTCAAAATCCAAAATGGTGAACTTGGTAAAGCAACAGGTAAAGGATTCTACACATATCCAAACCCTGAATATGAAACTTGGGACATTCCTGTAGGCAAAAAACCATCTGACGAACATTTACAACAAGCCGTCGCGAATGACAACAATGGCGTGTTATCTAAATTGTTATTGTCTTTATTCAAAGCCGCTGAAGATTTATACGTTAACGAAATTGCAGAATACGATGTCATTGATACAACTTGGCATATCAACTCACGTTCACCTATTGGACCATTCGAAATGATGGATGCGATAGGTATTGATAAAGTCATTGAAATTCATGAAAAATACGACAACAACATTGATCAAGACGTGATGAAATTTTTAGAATCACGTCGTGGCAAAACATTTTATTCTTAAAAATGGGATGTCCAAAAAGGTGGAGACCCTGAAATTGTAAATGATTATTTCAAGGGATATTTATTTTGAGCTACATTTAATTTTAAATCTTTCTTAATTCACACGCTTTTTTAGTCATGTCCCTTTATACTTAATTCAAGTGTTGCATTTACGTTTTTGTATATGAAAGTGTTGATTCGTTACGAAATATATTGAATCAAAAAGATTTAATTTTCTATTGTGATGAAAAGACGTTTCGTGTATAATACGTAATTATTACGATTTGTAATTAAGGTTTTTAATTTTATAAAAAGAGGGCTGATTAATATTAAAGAAAGAATTATGAGCTTAGACGTGATGCGAGGCATCAGTTTAATGGGAATCTTATTTATGAATGCGTTAGGAGTGCATTATTTCACTGTATTTGATGCACCGTTCCAGGTTTACAAAGATTCGTGGAGTCAGTTTTTATATAAGCTGAATTTAGTATTTATCCAAAATTCGTTCTATCCAATTTTTGCTTTTTTATTTGGCGTGGGTTTGGCGATTATGTTTACTAATATGACGAAAAAAGGGATGAAACCTGGCATAGTCTTGTATCGTCGTGTACTTGCGATGCTAGGGTTTGGGCTTATTCACGGTTATTTCTTATATAATGGTGATATTTTACACACGTATGCTACCCTTGGATTAGTTGTTATACTATTTTTATTTGTACATCATCGCTATGCGTTGATGGTCTCTATAGGCTTATTACTCTTGAATTTCTTACTGTACGTGTCATCACTATTCAATGAGCAGGCGACGAAGTTAATTCCATTCAATCGTAATCCACACACAACAGAAATTTTGCAAAGTGGGCACATTTTGGAGATTATTAAGTGGAATATGAATGAATTTAACCATGTTAACACGGTGCTGAGTCTCGGTAATTTCTTTGCAGGTATTTTAACTGTTTTTCCTTTTATTATGCTAGGTACGTGGGCCTATCGTTTCGGGTTATTTGATAAAATGCGCCGTCACTTGAAGGTTATTTCGGTGATCAGTGTGATGGCCTTAGTTATTGGTATTTTCATTAAAATGCAATCATTTGAAGTGATTGGCTCTGCAATTGCACCACAAATTGTATTTGTCGGTGGTACGTTTATGGCTATTGGGTATTTCTGTCTCGTGACATTATTGTGTCAGTTTCCAAAATCAGCAAAAGCGTTAAATCCTATGGTGGCTGTTGGTAAATTAGGATTCACAGTGTATATTACGCAAAGTGTCATTTTGTTCTTTGCATTTTACATTTTAAGATTGTACAGTACGATGACGATAAGTCAGGTTTATCTTCTTATTATTGGTGTGATTATACTTCAAGTTGTCGCTTGTAATATATATATGAAATTTTATAAGATGGGACCACTAGAATGGTTATGGCGTAAAATAACATATTTAAAATAAATAAAAAAAGAAAGTGGGATGACATGAAAAAGCATTATTTATTTTTAGCGCTTTATATGTTGGTCATGGGTTTAGGTTTGATTGTAACGAAACACGTATTCAATACGTCATATGAATCAGAACACTTTGGACAAACCTTTTTGCCGTTCATGACAATACTCGCCGTTATGTCTGTCATTTATGGATTACGCAATAAATCAACATTAGCATTAGCGCCTACCAAAAAGCATGGATGGTTGTTCATTTTACCATTTATTACAATTACGCTACTTTGGATTTTGACAATGGTGGATAATACCAATGCGGATCTGATGTTTGTTTTGGCAATGATTGATGCGATCTTGATTGGTATTGCAGAAGAAGTTGCATTTAGAGGCATTATTTTGGGTGGATTGGCACAACGCATAAAACCCCTCTATGCTGTATTGTTATCCGCTATTTTATTTGCAGCATTACACCTATTAAATGTTCTTGGTGGTGTGACGTTGAGCGATGTCTTGAACCAAATGCTATCAACGTTCTTGATGGGTATCTTTTTAGGTGCTGTATACATCTATACACGAAATATTTTTTATCCAATCTTTTTCCATTTTGCTTGGGATTATGTTTTCTTAAATAACGGATTAGGTGCTGTATCCTTTGCGCCAATGTTATTTATTGGCACAGTAGTGTTAGAAGTTCTTGTTATTGTTTGGATTCTATGGAAAATGAGACATGTTCAAACACTTGAGCCGAAAAGTGACGTCACAGCTATCAAACAATAAATACAAAAAATTGTTCATTACACTAACAATGAAGGCTTCAAGATTCTTTTGAATTTTGAAGCTTTTTTAAATTATCTCAAATCATCACATAGCCATATCTAATGATACGTATGTGAAAGAATAACGTTTTTAATAAGTGCTATTTTATAAATCGTAGACGTTATGAAAACATGTGGATCTATGTCAAGAATACGGACACAGTAAAAAGAGAATTCTACCGCGCTTCGCTTGCTTGCCTCGTGATTCATATTCTTTTAAAGGACCAAAAGTATATGAATCGCGAGGATGTTTTTATGCATATTTTTTCTCAAATTCAATTGGACTCATATAATTTAGTGTCGAATGAATTCTTTTTGAGTTGTAAAAAGTAAGAATGTATTCCATAACACTGAACATTGCTTCATCCCTTGTTTTGTAGTCACAATGGTGAATTAATTCTTTTTTGATAATACTATGAAATGATTCTATACACGCATTGTCATAACAGTTTCCTTTTCTACTCATGCTTGTTTGAATTCCTTTTTCTTTAAGTAATGTCTGATATTCTATAGAAGCATATTGACTTCCACGGTCTGAATGATGAATCAGTCCTTTTCTTGGTTCTTGTATTGTACATGCTTTTCTAAAGGCTGATAACACAAGATCTTTAGTCATTCTTGAAGACATTGACCATCTAATAATTCTTCGTGAAAATAAATCCATGACTGTTGCTAAGTATAGCCAACCTTCTCTCGTGTATATGTACGTTATATCTGCGACCCAAACACTTCCTAATCCGGATACTTTAAATGATTGGTTTAATATATTGGGATATACAGGAAGTTGATGTTTGGAATTTGTTGTAGCCTTATATTTCTTTTTTGTTATTGATTTAATACCTAATTCATTCATTATCCTACTGACTGTTCTTTGTGTGACCCTACATCCTTTGCTTCTTAGTACTTGTGTAATTTTAGGACTACCATAACGTTTTTGACTTTGAATATAAATTTGATAAATATGTTTTTTCAATACATCATGTCTAATTGTACGTTTACTTGGTTTACGATTCTTCCAACCATAATAGCCACTTTTGAAGCACCTAACACTTCACACATCTTTATAACACGAAATTCATGTCGGTGTTCTTCAATAAACCTGTATATTACTTCTGGTCTTTGGCAAAGATGTGCATAGCCTTTTTAATATCTTATTTTCTTCTTCTAGCTCTTTTAATCTTTTTTGTAGATCAACTTCAGACTGTTTCTTAGGGGTACGTCTACCACTACCAACAAATCCTTTTTCACCTTCTTTACGATAAACACTTAGCCATTTGGTTAATGTTTGAATAGGGATGTCTAAATCTCTTGAAACTTCTGTTGCTTTTCTACCAGATTCTACTAACTGAATTGCTTCCATTTTAAAGCTATGATCATATTTTCTTTTAGACATAACGAACACTCCTGTAAATTGATTACTTTCATTATAGCTTAATTTATTATCAATTTACTGTGTCCGTTATTCAGTCTAGCATCAACTTGTCCAAGTTGAATTAGTTTTAAGTTAGTTATATTTTTCTCATAGATTACTTTAGTTACTTTAGAGTCGTTTGCATTGATTCTATTTTTATGGTTTAGATATTCATACATAAGGTATTCTTTCTGAATAAAATGTATTTTAGACGAATATGTGTTTAAATTTTTTTCTAAATTTATGAAACTACTATAGAAAACATACAATTTTTCACTCTTATCTTTAATATAAGAGTGAGGAATGACTCCATTCCACTTAGAATGAGTCATTCCTATGATAATATAGTCTATGTCTTCGAGATTTTTATCAACTCTGATAATTTTGTAGTTATTTTTCATTTTAATCCCTCCATAAAAAAAGCCAACATTGGTTGGCTTTTTTTATAG
>NZ_PPRF01000048.1 GCF_002902145.1 Staphylococcus rostri
GTTTTAAGAACGCATAAACAAATAGTCCCAAAGAAAATGCAAAAATGTATCTTATTAAATTGTCATTGATAAAAGTGAAATTTAAAATATTAACTTTTAATAATATAGCAATCACTAAAAGTAATAGTGAAATGCTTCTCATACATATCAAATCCTTTAACTTAGTTATAGAAAATAGGTGTTACATATGTTCTATAGCAAAATAAATATATGTTTAGTAGTAACACATCTATCATTGTTGTTGGGAATATAGGATTAATAAACAAAGGATAACAAAAATAAAGCGCTTTCACAATTTATTCTTGTCGATTTTATTACATTTATTAGAAATTTTAATTAGGAAAAACATGCTGAAAGATTCTATGTTGTCAAAAACATCGCTTATATAGATAGTATTGAATTAGAATGGAATTTCAGAGAAGTATCAAACTATATAGAACAAAATGTTATAGAAAATACAAAGCTTTTAAAATTAAGAGCGCCAAATTTAAAAAGAATATATCAATCAGTTATAGATGAAGGGGAGCAAAAAGGACTTGAACTAAAGTGTATAAGAAGATTTAATATTGATAACTAACAAAAGAACGCACCTTATCATCACAGGTATGCGTTCTTTTGTTAATGTTGACGTGCTGATACAATTCTTTTCTCACACGTTATAATCACTGTTGCCATTTTAACTATCAACTATTGCTTCTCTGCTTTTAATTCTTCTTGTAGTTTACCTAGATGTCTTAGCGTCGGTGTTAATGCCGCAAAGAAAAAGCCTTCTTTCAATTTACGTGCTTGTGGTGAGTGATAGGCATATGCTTTTGATCCGCCGTTCACCATTGATGCTTGATTTACGTCTAGTAATAAATAACCAGCTGCTTTTTTGAGTGCAATGAGTGTTTCAAAGTGATTCTGTAAGTTCGCATTATCTAATACATCATAAAAATCTTGTCTAATTTGCTTGTATTGATTTTCAAATGCTGGCACATCATATTCTAAATATTGATTAATACCGTTTTGTGCATGAGAGAATTGGTTGATTAAATCGAGTGATGCACGAATGGCGCCTAATGCGATTGGAATCTGTAATGCGACAAATTGTGGTCGTATTTGTGTTGCGAATGCTTTTGCGTCGTGTGTGATAATGTGTTCAGCTGGTATTAGGACGTTATGCAAATCAATCGTAAATGTTGCTGAACCGTTAACACCTAAAAAGTTAGATGCTTCTTTCATTGTGATACCATCTTGGTTGGCTTGAACGATAAACATGACAAGTTCATCAGATGAGGCACTCTTAGAAATTGCGCCAAAATAATGATCAGCACCAATATTACTAACTGCGGGCAGTCTACCGTTCACAATGAGCTGTTGGTTTTCATCATAGTGATGTGACAGATTGAACGTCTCTAAATCATTAAATGACTTCATCGGATTCGACAATCCAGTTGCACCTAAAATCTCACCGGATAACAATTGTTGCTGTAGGTGTTGATTGAAATAGGGGTCTTCCGCATTTTTTAAATAAGTGGAAAATGCCAATTGACACCATAAGCAGAAACCAGTGGTCAAACAAGACTCGGATACTGTTTCTATAATTTCTGAGTTGCTTTTGAGGTCATCTTCTTTGAAAAACCTTTCTTTAAACAAAGTGCTAATAAAGTCTTTTGGATAGTATGAACCTGCATCAATTTCTGTTAAATATGGTTTTAGTTTATCTTCAATATGTGTGTTTAAACGCATAAAATTCAACTCCTTCATTCGCCAAAGCGTGTTAAGATTATTTTTTCAAAGTAACTAATGAAGCGATCGATTAAGAACCCGAATACACCGATAAAGAATATCGCAGCTAAAACGTCTTCCAGATTTAACATATTGCGTGAATCTACAATTAGGAAACCAAGTCCCGATTGTGCACCAATCATTTCACCGGATACTAAGAAAATCCAACTTGTACCGACTGCCATATGTATGCCACCCATAATATGTTTGAAGGCACCAGGAAAGAGAATGTTTTTGTATAATGACCAATGCTTTAAGTTTAAATTAGACGCAATTTTTAAGTATTGCGGTTCAATATGCCTAATGCCTTTAATTGTATTAAAAACAATTGGGAAAAATGCGGCGATAAATATAATCGCAATGGCAGGTAAGCTACCAATCCCAAACCATAAAACGACAAATGGCGACCATGCGATAGGAGAGATAGGTCTGATTAGTTGAAATAACGGCTCTATGGCATGAAATAATGACTGACTGCGACCTAATAAAAAGCCGATAGGTACGCCAAGAATAACGGCTAACACAAAACCTGTAATAAAGCGATACAGGCTAATACCTAGGTGTGTGAATATCTCCCCAGTGATAATGAAGTGCCATATGCTTTTTAATACCAAAGATGGCCCGGGTAAAAGAATGGGCTGATAGTGACCAACGATGATGACGAATTGCCATAGTAAAAGAAAAATAATAAACGTAAGAATCGGTAAGGACCATTTTTTAATAATGTGAACTGTCATTGCATCTATCCCTCCTTATACAACGTAGGATCAACAAAATCTTTATAATTCGGTGCTTTAAAAAGCTTTTTCTCGTCTACTAATTTTTTAATTTTGTTATAACCTTTTTCGTCAATTGCTAAGTTACCGTAAGACGTCCATTCAGCGGATTGTGACAATACTTTCTTATCTTGTTTATAGTTTTTGTCCATAATTTCAATGCTTTTCTCTTTATCAGTCATTTGAAAACCAGCTTTTTTATAATCAGATATAAAATCTTGAACAACCGTCTGATGTTGACTGATGAGATCATTTCTAAGTACGAGTACGCAACAATAGGCATCTGGTATGATGTCGCTGCCGTGCAGTAAAGTATGACCGCTTCCTAGTTTTTCACCAAGTGCGCCAAATGGTTCGGCTACAGAATATCCAGAAATGCTACCTTCATTGAGTGCGGCGGGCATTTCAGCTGGAGGCATTTCGTGATAACTGAACGTGTCTGAACTGAGTTGCAGTTTTTGTCGCATTTCATCTAATAACAAATAATGTGTTGAATAACGATGCGGTATCGCAAAATGATAGGTTTCATGGTCGTGAAAATCTGATAAAGTTTTACCCTTTTCGCCCATCACAACGTTGCCCTCATGATGACCTAAAGCGACCGCCTTAATATCTGAACCTTTTTGCTTGGATTTCATAGCCAGTTCGATAAGTGTTGAAGCACCATCGATTTTGCCGCTGTTCAAGGCATCCATCAGATCTGGCCAATTATTAAAACGCACTAATTTCAAGTTATACTTTGCGTTGTCCACGTTTTGTTGAATTTCTTGTGTCATCATCAAGTTAGCTGAATGTGTGATAGGCAAGTAGCCGATTTTTATCGTTTGTTTTGTATGGCTAGTGGCCTTTTCTTGCGTGTTCAAGTGACAACCAGAAAGAATAATAAGGAATATGAAAGTAAGCAAAATGAATTTTTTCAATATACGCAACTCCTTATAAATAATATTCTGGTTCTGCCAAATGATGATTTAATGCAAATTGTTCCATAATGTCATTTCTAATTTTTAATAAATGGCTGTCATTACGATTACGAGGATGTGATTGTGCGATATGATACTGGCCGAGAATCTCACAGCCGTCTCCAAGCAATACAATGTCATCTGACAGATAAATGGCTTCGTCTATGTCATGCGTCACTAATACGATGGTTGCGGTGGTTCTTTCTTTCAAATGTATCAATTGGTCTTGGAGTTTATAACGTGTAAAAGCATCTAATGCGCCTAAAGGTTCATCCATGAGTATGACTTTCGGTTGATGCACCTGTGCCCGACAGAGGGCAACACGTTGTTTCATACCACCGGATAATGCTTCTGGAAATAATTTGCCTTTATGATTTAAATCTACCGTTTTTAAATGTGTGTTTATTTCTTCATCGCTAATACGATGGGGTAAACCAAGACGGATATTGTCATTGATATTTTTCCACGGAAGTAAATTGTGGTGTTGGAAGATCATCAAGCAGTCCGGCGATGGGCCTTCTTTAACTTGACCATCAATCATCACTTTTCCAGAAGTTGACGTTAAAAACCCACCAATAATATTTAATAATGTGGACTTACCACAACCGCTTTTTCCTATAAATGTGACGATGTTGCCTTTTTTAATTGTTAACTCAAAATCTTTAATAACAAGATGGTTACCAAATTGATGGTGAATATGGTTAATGTGAATCATTGAAACACCTCGAATCTAAGCGTGTTGATAACGTGATGGACATTACTAGAAATAGTTAATTTAAGGCTGAGATTTTATGTAGAGGGCAGTAGCTGACTGGTATGAAAAGACACTTTTACAAGCGCTTTCACACCTGCTCAGCCTTGCCTGGGTGGGACAACTGAATCTTCTTAGAAAAATGAGATGCCTGTCCCACTCTCCCTACAACTCATATCTGATTTTTCAGAAAACAAAGTGCGTTATAATTTTTCGATACCATCTATCGGTGTATCTACGGCTTTACGTGCACGTCGAACGGCATCTTCATCTGGTGCGTCATATAGACAGATACATTTTGACATATCTTCACATACATAAGTACGTTGAAATTGTACTTCAGGAACTTCTTCATAGTGCACGGAATTTTTCTTCTTACGTGCCAAGTATTGATCCATCGTGATGCCTTCAGGGATATTCCAAGTAACGAGAAAATCCACATGCGCATCACCTTTTTTAACGTCATCTAATTCCTTACCGACTAAGCGAACTTGTTTTACGAGATTGATATTGATTGAGGCATTTTCTAAAAATTGTTTGGCTGCGTCGCTACTATTTGCTTCAACAATAAAGTATCCATGTGTAAGATTGGATGTCGCTTGTACTTCTATAAGTGTTGGTACTTCTCCCGTTGTTAAGTCGGCTGCTAGCGCTTCTAATTCCGCCTTTGTTGAAAAGGTTGTTAAATCGTTTGCTTCAAGTAAAAATAATGTCATAATCTATACCCCCTAAAATTGTAATGAGTAAATAATACTATAATCCCTATCTGTTTACAAGGATATAAAAGATTATTTAATTTTTGTGAGTGAGACAGCCTTTAGAAGAATTACAAACCAGCAAATAACAAAAGAACGCACCCTATCATCACAGGTATGCGTTCTTTATATCTGTCCACATATACAATTATTCTTCCTTACTATCACTAACCCAATCCCAAACTGTTACACCAATCGCAAATAAGAAGGCAATCATGAGCCAATTATCATAAATGCGATTTTCAAAAAAGTGTGTGAAAGTGATACAATCAACCGCATTGAATATACGTGGGTTAGGCGGGACATAGCCTATGAAGTACATAAGGACTATGGCACCAATGCCTACAAATAATGTGCCAAAGAACGTTTTTAATAATGCTATTTTCATACGTTGCCTCCTAATGTGTTTCCCCTAATGCAATGGCGTCATCATGATTGTCTGTGGATAATGCGGCGATGGCTGCTTTTAATCCTTTCACAATCGTATCGAGCGCCATAGAAGGCGTGTTTGGTTTATTGGTCACTTGTTCTGGGATGAATGGCACATGGATGAAACCAAATTGAATATGCGGGAATGCTGTTACGTGCAAGTATCCCAGGTTATAGAGCACGTGATTGCATACAAATGTGCCTGCTGAATTTGATAGTGAAGCGGGTACACCAACGTCTTTCATCGCTTGTGTGAGCCGTTTAACCGGCATATTTGAGAAGTAGGCAGGCGCGCCGTCTTCTTGAATGACTTCATCAATCGGTTGGTTGCCTTGATTGTCTGCAATACGTGCATCATCAACGTTAATGCCGACACGTTCGGGCGTTATTTCAAATCTGCCACCTGCTTGTCCTATCGCAAGTACAGCGTCATATGTTTCGCTTTTCAATTGTTGTTCAATCACAGCTACAGATTCTTTAAAAACAGTAGGAATTTCCAATTTCGTAATCGTGTGGTCACCAATCGTTTCTGGTAATAATTTCACGGCTTCTAATGCTGGATTTGTCTGTTCTTTACCAAATGGATCAAAAGCTGTTACGAGTATTTTCATGTGTATCGTCCCCTTTATTAAGATTAAAATGCCCAGAAATACATTAAGCCGATATGGGCCAAGATGAGTATGAACGCAACGGGCATTTGCGCTTTTATGACACTAAATTCATTTTTCATTTCTAATAGTGCGACAGGCAATGTGTTGAAGTTAGCGGCCATCGGTGTTAATAATGTTCCACAGAAACCGCCAGTCATCGCAAGGGCACCGGCTATTGCTGGATCTGCGCCTTGTGCAATAACGAATGGGATACCAATACTTGCGGTAATGACTGTGAACGCTGCGAATGCATTCCCCATCAACATTGTGAAAATGACCATGCCTAAAATATAAGCCGTAGCGCCTATTAAATGATTGCCTTCAGGTAGAAAACTTGAAATCCCGTTTGAAATCACTTTTCCAACACCACTGACGGTAAATAACACCCCTAAAGCAGCTAAAAATTGGGGTAGAATGCCGACTGTCCCGACTTGTTGTGTCAGTCTATCACTATCATACAAGATGTACTTTGCTTTTGGTTTGATAATCAAATACGCCGCAATTAAACCAACAATTGAGGCAATGCCTAAGCCAATCGCACCGCCTAAAGGTGTCCAGTTAGAAACAATCACAGCCACAACTGCTAACACAACAGCTGGTAAGAAGAGTTTGTTGCCAAAGCGTTCGGCACCTTGATTGCCTTCTTTTTCAGTAACATCTACAATATTTTTAATCGTTACTTGGCGTGTTAATGTAAGTAACCCCATCAATAAAATAATGGCGCCATTTACAACATTTGGAATATGTGGTCCAAAGATAAAGGTAATGGCTAGTAATATCCAAAAAAGAGACGTTCCTATACGTTTGCCTTGATTTGGATCTCTAAAGGCACGGTAAGCTGTATAAAGTAGCTGTAGCCCGATTAAAACATAGAAGCATTCAAGAATCATATCTAATGTGTGTTGACTCATGCTGGATCCCCCTTATCTCTGTATTTACGTTCCAAATAACGGTCTAATAAAATGTTTTTAATGACGACAATAATGAGTGTGATAATCGCAATGGGTGCAGAAGCAAGGGCAAGACTGACCGCACTGACTTTGATGTCGAGAGATTGGAATGTCCCGACCATTAATAGCACACCTGCAGCACCTACGAATAAGTTCTGACCAAAGAAGTTTCCGTAGTTCTCCATTGCGGAAGACTCGGCTTTAATTTTTTCAATATCTTTGTCATCGATTTGTTCAGATGTTAGGTTATATTTTGTTTTTAATGCGCCTTGAACCATCGGATTGATTAATGGACGGACGAATTGAGGATGTCCGCCGATACGAATCGAAGCCAGTCCGGCAATTTCTCTAATTAATAGGTAGAGTGACAATAAGCGACCACTAGTAATAGATTTCACTTTACCAATTAATACCGTCGCTTGTTTTTTTAGGCCAAACCGTTCAATGAGACCGACCATTGGTAGTGTTAATAAGAAGAGAGAAACGAGACGATTATCGACAAAAGCTTTGCCTAGGACGTCTAAAATTTCATAAAGTGACATATCTGATACAAGTCCAGTGACGATTGCTGCTGTTAAAATAACCGCAATTGTATCAAATTTGAAAAGGAATCCTACGATAATGATAAGGATACCTACTAACTTCAACCATTCCATAAAATACCCCCTAAAAAATTTATGTTTTTGTCATTCTAACATAAAAAATACAGAATTTTATGATGATTATAATTTTTGATTATAAGATAGAATTATATTTGTACGCCTAGTAAACTTTAGATAAATGTTATTAATTGAACCTTAATGATCCAACTTAGTGACACAGTGATCAATATTGTATGCAGAATGTGACAGGTGACTTTGATATGTTGATTGAGAGGAGGGCTATATATGGAGCTGGGTGCACAAATCAGAAAGTATCGAAAAGAAGCAGGACTGACACAAGAAGGTTTAGCTGAACAGTTGAACACAACACGACAGTCAGTTTCAAAGTGGGAACAAGGTGTGTTAGAACCGAATCTTCAGATGTTAAATGCGCTTGCAACACTATTTGAAGTGAGTTTGGACACATTAGTAAACGGAGAGCAACCTAAAAGTTTAAAAGATAATGTACATATGAATTTTTGGGAATTTGCAGACAAAAAATGGTGGTTAATTTTGATAGTTGTTTTCACTATCTGTGGTACATTGGCACAAATTTTTGCCTAATATAGTTGTCTTCTTAATAATTATTAAGGAGTTTTTAACATGAATGTATTCAAAATAGTTGGTATGGCACTATTACTATTTGTCATTTCTATTTTTGCGCAAAATGTAGGAATTTTATGGCATATCTTTAGCTGGCATGGTCTGGAATATCTGTTACATGGCGTTACAACACTTATTGTTACAGTGGTGCTTATCAAGTTACTTGTCTATAAGGGATTAAAGCATGATTTATATGATTATCGAATAACCAATATTAAAATTTATCCACTGTGCCTATTTTTAGGAATAATTGTGCCGGTGATTGTGAACCTAATTTATATTATTTTCATACCTGGTGAGTTCATGATGATTAAGTTGGATACTACAACTGATTATATTGAATTGCTGCTATCAGGCATTTTCATTTCTGGTATCATTGCGCCAATTGTTGAAGAAATCATATTTAGAGGTATTCTCTTAAAATATATTGAAGAGAAAACAAATATTGTCTTTGCGATGTTTTTATCGTCATTCTTATTCAGTGTGGTACATTTATTTAATGGTAAATTAGTAGGCATTGACTTATATCTATTAATTTTAGCTGGATTTATGGCTGGTATGTTGTATGCAACTGCCACGTATCTTTTTAACTCGATATGGGCAGGTATTGTAATGCATATGTGTTGGAATCTAACGGGTATTTTTACTGTAACGAATGTAGAAGTGGATTACAGTCTTTTTCAGTATGTTATCAAAACGCATAATGTTTGGTTGACTGGTGGAACTTATGGTATGGATGCTTCTCTTATTGCGACTGGTTGCTATACAATGGGTATTCTATTTTTATTATTTTCAAAGTATAATGACGCATTAAAAATATAAATATCGGCTGCCTTGATGTATTACGTAATGTAATGGATTAAGGCAGTCTTTGATTTTCTGTAAAAATTAACCGCTTGGATGCGTCATTCAACCGCTTATGCCATAACTACTGACAATACAGCATAAAACACATACGATATAGATAAAGGAGGGCATGATGATGAAAGCGCAACTCAACGTACACTTGAAAATGGACACGTCTGCAACTGAAACGGATGTCACCATTAACACGTATGACCAAGAATTTGGTGTCAACTTGTTAAAATACATTCAACAATATGAAACAACAAGTCCAAGCAGTAAGATAGGTATTAAAACGTCACAAGGTGTTTACTTAATCGCAAAATCAGACATTATTTTTGCGGAGATATTTGATAAACAACTTACGATTGTAACGACAGAAGCGGCATATACTACGAGAATGACACTCCACAGATTACAAGAAACACTTCCCAATCGTCAGTTTATACAAATCAGTAAATCTTCTATCGTCAATATTGAACATATTACTAAAGTGGCACCTTCTTTTTCGGGAAATTTGTATGCAACGTTAAGCAATCAACAAAAGGTGACCATATCTAGAAGGTATGTCAAAAACTTAACGCAAATTTTAGGTATATAGGGAGGGAACGTTATGAAGAAATTATTAAAATCAACACTCGCAGGTATAGGAATCGCTAGTAGTATCATGCTTTTATTTATCGCGATTTATGACATTCGTATGGGATTTCAAGATGTCTTTGGACTGTATTTCTTCGGGGCGGTGTGCGGAGTCTTGCCGTTTGTTTATAGTATAGAGCGCATACCATTTCCAATTAAACTACTCATTCATTTTGGAGGCAGCATGATTGCCTTCTTTACTATCTCAAGTATCAATCATTGGATACCTTTAAAAATAGAAGCGTTGGTTAGCGCAATAACTAGTTTTACACTCATATTCTTAATTATTTGGTTTATCTTTTTCATTATCAATGTGCAAAAAAGTAAGAAAATTAATGAAAAACTTAAAGGTGTTCAGAAGTAAAGAAACAAAGCATTCAATCAAACGGATGATTAAAAATGAAGAGGCTGGGACATTAATATAAACATTCAAAATAAGCTTGAGGTTTTATGTATATGGCAGTAGCTGATTGGCATGAAAATACGCTTTTACAAGCTTTTTTCATGCCTAGTCAGCCTTGCCGGGGTGGGACAACGGGATCTTTTTAGAAAAATGAGATTCCTGTCCCACTCCCTCATTATTTATAGATATGAAAGTGGATAATTTAATGATAGATGTGTTTTAGAGTTACAAATAACGTATTAGTCTACTTTTCTTTGACGACCGAATAGGTAAGCGCCTAATGCTAAGCTTAAGCCACCAGCAATCGTTGTGCCGAATAAATCAGCGTTATCTTGTGCACCAGTTTCTGGTAAAGCTTGCATTTTATTTGATGTTTGTTGATCTGTCATCGCAAGTTTTTGTCCCGCAACAACCATGTTTTTGTCAGCTAAGTTATTGTTAGCAACAATTGCATCAACAGTTGTACCGTGTTCAGCTGCAATTTTTTCTACTGTATCGCCTGGTTTCATAACATATGAACCTTTGTCTTGGCCTGACATATCTTTGTTCATATCTTCTTTAGCTGGCATATCTTTACCAGTACTTTGTTCAGTTGTATCTTTCTTAGCATCCTCTTTTTGAGCATTTTGTTCGTTTTCTTTTTTAGCGTCTTCTAAAACTTTGCCGCTGTCAGCTGGTTTACCTTCGATGATACCAACTAAGTGATCGATACGCTCTGGAGTTAAGTTAGGGAACTTAGTGATTTGGAATGCATCGTCAATTGCTTTGTTAGCATCTTCAGGATTCGTGCCTTCGATGATACCAACTAAGTGGTCGATACGTTCAGGAGTCAAGTTAGGGAATTTGCTGATTTGAGATACAGCATCAGCTACGTTTCCAGCTTGATCAGGATTACCTTCAATGATACCAACTAAACGGTCGATACGGTCTTGAGTCAAGTTAGGGAATTGTGAGATTTGAGATGTCGCATCAGCAACTGCGCCCGCTTGATCAGGGTTGCCTTCAATGATACCAACTAAACGATCGATACGGTCTTGAGTCAAGTTAGGAGCTTGTGTGATTTGAGATGTCGCATCTGAAACTTCACCTGCTTGATCAGGATTACCTTCGATTGTCTTAACCATTGAGTCGATGCGGTCTTTAGATAAGTTAGGTAAGCCTGAAATTTGTGCTTCAGCGTCTTCTTTTTGCGCTTCTTCTACAACTTGATCACTTGAACTTGGATCTTCTTCAAGTAATTTGTTGAAACGATCAAGACGGTCTTTAGATAGGTTAGATAAGTCTGAGATTTGAGATTGTGCTTCTTCAGTAGTTGTTGCTTCATTTTGAGCTTCTTCAGCTGAAGCCACACTTCCTAAAAGTAATGATGAAGCGATTAAGCAAGATCCCACACCTACTGAAAGTTTTCTAATGCTAAAGTAATTTTGTTTGTTCATCAAAGAACCCTCCATAATGTTAAAATAATATTTTTGATAGTGTCAGTAGTAAACAACTTGAAAAACTAGAATTTGCTATGTTCGCACCATCCCCTTATATTTGAGCTTGCTATTTAATCAATCAAGTAAGTGTTCAACATGACTAAGAGCTTTTCTTTCAGCTTAACAACTGACTTTTTCGGACCAATCAATTTAATATCAGAAGAATGGGTCATACATAAATTTAATGCCTCTATTTCCGACATATTAAATTGGATGATATAGTCCTCTGCAACTTGTTCCACAGAAACAACCTCATAATATTGTTTTAAATGTTGGAACATGTCTTTTCCCACTTTTAAAATTACGTTGTTGTTATACTGTTCCGTTTGTGAATCAATATCAACGATTTTAATGTCTTTAATTTGCTTAATTGGTATCGTATATTCCACCTTTTTATATGAATAAAAAAGCTATAATACCTCATTCTGTAATTTGATTTTAATGGGATAAACAGAAAAAACGTCATAGTTTAACGTTGTAATTTGGATGCTATTGCCCTGATTAATTGCCTTTTGTAATTCGAGGAGTTGTGAATGAGTTATGGCATAATCTTTTTCTTTGATTTGATTGATTAACTGGAACAAGTAAGCTTTGTCTTGCATGAAAAATTCAAGAACGATAGATTTCAAAAACTTAACGATATGTGAACTAATGGGCACTTTGGATATGATTAATAACAGGAGTAACGTTTCAAAGTCCTGTTTCTTGTTAATGTTTGTTTTTTTAGGAATCCTATACTCTTGTGCCGAATAGTCAAATTCGATGTCTTGTTTATCTAAAAATTCTTCACTGTCATATAGGTAGTTTCTAATTTCACGAATATCTCGTTTGACAGTACGTTCGCTAACGTCGAATTCTTCAGACAATTGTGTTTTATTGATACTTTGATAGCGTATTAATCTTGTGTAGATACTTAGTAAACGTGTTGAACGACTCAATACTCCACCCACTCTCCTAATAAAATTGTATGAAAGGGAAGGGACAATTATATAGTCAACAAAAAAATAATTTAATTAATTTTATGGGTTAAAATTCATTCAAATTATTATTTATTTAACTGAAGGACGGAATATGACCCTATATAAGTGAAAACACCTTGTATTATTGCTGTATTTGTAATTTTTAACAGCAAATACAGTATAGAATTGAAATTATAAACGCTAATTTATGGTTATTATGACAACATAAAAAAGAGACTAAACAATTTTCATTGAATAGTCTCTTGTATTAATGAAGTTATGGCTTAGGATACATGCCCTCGTTTATTAAATTTTTCCTATTCGCTATAACGTAAATAGCACTGATGGCAAGCAACAGGGCAGCGAATATAAAAGTGGTACGTACGCCCCACATATCTGTTAAAGCGCCTAAAGCTAATGATGATATGCCGAATGTTGCAGTGACTAAGACATCTTGAACGGCATAGACTTTAGGTAGCAACCTTTGGACAACACTTTGCTGTATGATGGTCAGTTGCGTAATACCTTTCGTTTGACTGGCGATTCCAAATAGACAAGAAATCATTAAAGCTATCCATGGACTTGAAATAATGCCAAATAGAAAAGTAAAGATTCCAATAGTAACAGCACCAATACATATCACATAACGTGGGTGATGATCGATAAACTGTGACCATTTAAAACTGACGAAGCCACCAATCATTAAGCCTGCGAAAAAGCTTGCATTGATGTAACCCCACCAGTGTGTGCTAACATGAAGAACTTGTTCGACATAAATATACATAATTGCCGCAACCCACACCACGTTTGCGATAGACTCGAAAAACACAGTGACACTGATAGTACGTAAGGTGGGATGGTGCAAAACGGTTACCCATCCTTCTTTAAGCATATCCCATTTTGAAGCAGTCTGACGGGAGTCTTCAGAAGCCGATGATACATTGTCAATACGAAACATACAAAGTGTCGCGACGATATATAAGATGAATGTGAGCGAGAGTGTGTCATTTACACCAATCAAAGTCACGATAATACCACCGACTGCCCATCCCGAAAGATTGATTGTCTGATCGAGCGTGGCTAAAAAACTGTTTGCTCTCACTAAGACAGATTTTTCTACATAGACAGGAATTAAAGCATTTCGTGCCGGTGTCGCCCAACCGTCTAAAAAGGCAACGAGTGCTACAAATATAAAAATAAGACTTACGTGTGCAGAAAGCGTTGCGGTACATATAAGTAGCAACATAATCACGGTCTTACCAAGTTGTGAATACGCTAAGAGCACTTTCAATGGGATGTGTTCCATAATTAACGGTGCGATAATACCACTCACAAAGCGTGACGTGGTAATCAGGAATGGAATCAGTGCCATATATGTGACCGATGACGTAACTTGATAGACGGCCGTGATAAGACTAACCATATAAAGCACATCGCCAATATTCGCAAAGGATTGCCCAATCCATAAATAACGAAAAGAGATTTTCTGCATAACAATGACGCCCCTTTA
This sequence comes from Staphylococcus rostri, assembly GCF_002902145.1. GTDB lineage: Bacteria > Bacillota > Bacilli > Staphylococcales > Staphylococcaceae > Staphylococcus > Staphylococcus rostri. The sequence continues at coordinate 14,117 of NZ_PPRF01000048.1, forward strand.
TCTTAATATTTAGTTGTCATATAAGTGAGGCATCATATTACATATTTTAATCACCGCTTTCTAAGGTATATTTAAGGGCATCAAAGTCATTATTAATATTTTAAGCATACTAAGATTAATAGAAACATTCAATTTAAGTTTGAGATTTCATGTGGAAGACAGTAGATGTCTGTTTCACTCCAAAAGGTACTATTGGTTTATCCATTTTACTTGAGAAGTTTGTTTTGATAACTCGGGAACTAATTGTTGGAACGGTCCTGTGTACAGTAATGTATAGAAGTGACGTATAAATTCATCTTCAGGTATTTTATCAGGGTCTAAAACCCAGAATTTGATTGTTGAAATCATCGCACCAGACATAAAACTGTGAAAGTATCTAAAAGGTATATTATTAATATCTTTTTGATCAGATAAAACGTTGGTCAGATTAAAAGCAATCGTTTCTGATAACTTTTGCTCAATTTTACTTTGTCGCTTCATACTGAATAACACTTCATATAACTCAATATTATTTAAAATTAATTGAATTACTTTATGGGGTGTCGTTTTAATTAGGTTATTCAAGTCTTCAGGATGATTCATGGCATGATCCCGAATTTCTTCATAATCAATATTCTCTTTAATACGTGTAATTTCTCTATCTTCCAAAGCATTTAACAAGTCATATTTATCTTGATAGTACGTATAAAAAGTAGCTCGATTAATATCTGCTTCATCTGCAATTTGTTGAATAGTTAGTTCTTCAAGGTCGTAATGTTTTAATAATTGAATAAATGCTGTTTCAATACTGTTAATGGTACGTCTTACTCTGCGATCCATAATGAACCTCCTGTAATCTCTATTATTTTATTGACATTTTTCCGCATTCTGTTGTTTATCATTCATATTTATAAACACTGCTTATTGAGTATCTATAATTGCTTATTATAATAACATTAAGAACGATAAACAACATGGTGTTGTATAAAAAGAGGAGTATTTAAAATGAGAAATAATACAGTATGGTTCATTCCTGTTGCAGTCATAGCGATTCTTGTTATTCTAGCAACAGCATTTTATCCAGCATATAACCCTAAACCAAAGGCAATTCCTGTGGCCATTTTAAATGAAGATCGCGGTATGGAGATGCAAGGGAATACGACCAATATTGGCGAAAAATTAGTCGACAAGTTGGAAGAAAATAACAATTCGGCAATTCAATGGGAACATGTTGAGAACCGAACAGCGCTAGATAAAGGGATAAAAAATAATGACTATGTCGGTGGGATTGTATTTGAGCAAGACTTTTCTAAAAATGCGATGAGTCAGGCACAAAGTATTATCATGACAGAAAAGCAAAAAGAAATGAAAGAAAAGGTGGAGGCAGGGGCAATATCACCGCAGGAAATACAAATACTGCAGAAACAAATGGAAAAAGGGGTACAAGTGCAGACTCCAAAACAAGCACATATTGAAGTTATAACTAACCAAGGTAGTCAGACACAAGTGGCTAATATTGTACAACAAGCATTAACAAAAATAACAGCGCAATTAAATGATCAAATCAGTCGTCAAAATGCAAAATTGCTAGCGACGAACAATATTAATGTGCCAAGTAATCAGTTTGAGGCATTTGCCAAACCTATTAAAGTAACACAAACAACCTTGAACGAGGTTAAAGATCATCAAAGTAATGGGAATGCGGCAGCAGTAATGTTTCTGCCAATTTGGCTTTCATCAATGATTACAGCAGTTTTAGCTTTTCTAACCTTTAAAAATAGGAAAAAGTTGTTATCACACAACGCAAAATTATGGTTGGCAAGTAAAACGGTTATATCTATTGTCATTGCAGCTTTTTTAGGGGCATTTAGCTATGTGGCTTACACCGGAAACGTTCTTGGATTTGACTTCAATCAACCATTTGAGACAGCAAGTTATATTGCAGTAGCGATTATAGGATTTTCACTGCTGATACTAGGTTTTATGGTCTGGATTGGTTTCCCAGCAGTTCCTATTTTTATGTTGTTTGTTTTCTTTTCGATGCAGCTAGCTATATTGCCTGTATACTTATTGTCTGATTTTTATCGAGCGTATATTATCCCATGGAATCCATTCTATCATTATGTTGCAACGTTAAAAGGGTTACTTTATGATGGTCAGAGTTTCGCATTGAATGGTACGATTTGGATGTTTATAACGTTCAGTCTGGTTGGTATGATTTCATTAGTAACAGCCATTTATACAAAAAATAATAAAGTAGAAGCTGTGTAGTTCAACAATAGCAATAGGCGTGGTCAAGCAACGTAATGTTCCTTTACCATGCCTATTTTGTGTGTTTATTAAAATGTTTCACGTGAGACTATCAAATAAAGTTGTGCAATCGCCCGAGAAGCAATAATGTATTGAATATTGCTGTTTTCATAACAATCATGTTGCCATGAAATAACCGTGTGATATTCAAAACCTTTCACAAGCTCATAAGGAATGATGACATGCCCTTGAGGGATAAAGGTATCATTCTCTTCTACCAAAGTAATATCGAGCTCGGCGGATAATTCAGCGTATAAAGACTTACCGATGTCTTGTGATGGTACAACAATTGCTGTTGGGTGGGTCGTTTGCGCCATAATTGTACGTATATCTTGAACAGAAGCATTGGTAATCGTCACGACAGGTTCGCCTTCTTCACCTACAACTTTTGTGTCGGTTTCTTTTAGTGTATCAAGATAGCGATTAATTGCCTTTGTAGACCGGTACGATGTATGCAAGTATTTAGTAGGTGTTTCCCACGTTTCAAAGTCAATCAATGGTGCTGGTAAGAAATTCTGATTGAGATCGCCTAAATATGTGAAATGGGCGTTAGGATACAATAGACGTATACAATCTAATTGAAAAATGCTGTAGTCCTGTACTTCGTCAATCAATATATGTCTAAAGTTACGATCTGAATGCTTGATAAGCTTGAAATAAAGCCAAGCAAGAGCCCAGAAATCTTCGTAATCCAATGTGTTATGTGATAAGCAAACATTCACTTGATAAGCGTGACAGAGTTGTTCGTATAGCTTTGAAATATCAAGAAAAGTATAATGCTTGATAGCACGATTGATTGGTTTTAGTATGCGGGCAGTCTTAGATTTTGCTTGTGACACTAATTCATCTTTTTCTCCCACATAGCTGTCTATTTCGTCAAGTTCTGCATAGTGCTTTTTAAACAGCTGTTCAAATGCTTTGTCATAACAGTCTTGTAAATCATTTTTTAACTTTTGAATCGCTGTAGGTATATCATGATTCATGCGGTATTTTTCAAACAATGTAGAGAGTTCGTGACGACTCAACATAGTATGCCCAGTTCTGTCTACTAAGTCTTGAAAATAGAGTTGGTAGTTAGATGATGCTAATTGTTGTGATAGGAAGCGGTAAAAGTCAATGCTTGATTTCGTATAAAACTGTTTAGCATCACCATCACTATGATAGACGCGTTCAAGCATCGCAGGCTTACTCTCCACACGCATACGTTTAAAATAGGGAATGGTATGAACCAGACGCATCAAGTTGTCCACTTTAATGTTTTGTTCACCAAGTTCAGGTAACACATCTGAAACGTAATCATTAAACAATCGATTTGGCGTCATAAACATCAAATTTTCATGCGTCACGGTTGTCTTATATTTGAATAATAGATAGGCAACACGCTGCATAGCAATAGCTGTCTTCCCGCTACCAGGAGGTCCAAGAACAACAACATCTTCATTAAGTGGTAAGCGAATAATTTCATTTTGGTCTTGTTGAATTGTACTGACAATATTCCCTAGTTTATGTGTGGATGCTTTCATTTGATAATTCATTAAATCTGAATCGCCAATAAACATATCACTATCAAAATAGTTGATTAATTGTCCTTTTTGAATTTTAAATTGTCGTCTACCTTTAACATTTTCATAGACTGTCTCGCCGTTAGCAGTTTGATATGAGAGGGTACCGAGCTCATTCGCATAAAACAAGCTTGCGATAGGGGCACGCCAATCACAAATTAAGACGTTATAATCATCGTCAGTCACCGTCTGAGTCCCAATATATAGCGACTCATCTTCTAGCACAATCTTGCCAAAATAAGGGCGGTTCAGTAGTTGGTGATACACTTTGAGTTGTTTCTCATATTGATTATATGTCTTTTCTTGCATGCGTAATGACGTTAAATCTTGCGCATTGTCGGCAGTATTAGAATCTTTAGTGTTGGGCATCCAACTTTCATGGTTATTCATATCTTTACGCTGAGTGATAATCCTAGTTTTGCTTTGTGAGAGTGAAGCGGTAATATTTTGTAATTCTCGTTCCAGAAATTCAATTGTTTGAGATAAATGTTCTTGCTCTTCAGAAAAAGTTAATGACATCAGTTATCCCCCGTTTCATGTTAGACAAGCGCGTTAAAGTTCGCTTTCATTTTATAGTCGCACAATAGGCATATCACAATAATTAATTGGCATATTCCTGCTATAAGATAGACGACATTTGCACCGTAACTTTCAGCAATATATGCCGAAAAGAAATATGAGATAGGAATAAACAGCGTGCTAATAGATTGTATGACACCAGTGATACGTCCACGATAAGCATCTTCAATCATGATAATTTTATAGGTGCTGAATAAGATGTTCGGTAGTGTAAGACAGAGACCGATGATGACACCTAAAATGACAGCAATAGACGTTGAAGTATTGAAATACATATAAATAAAAGTGATTGCCATCAGTGTCCAAAACAACAGTAAAATCGTATAGGAAGGGATATGTTTTTTCAGCTTGATACCTATTGTCGCAGCCACCATACTACCTAAAGCAATCAAAAATTGAAATAATCCATAGTCTTGTGCGTTAGAGTTTAAATATTGGTTAAAGTACACCACGAACGTAGGCGCCACCATGCTAATAATATTGAGTACAGCAGCGCTCATTAACACTCTTTTAAGATAGTAGTCATTCATAATCATTGCTAATGTCTTTTTGAATTCAAGGTAACTATTTTGATGCTTTTTTGATTGGATATGTTGATTGTTTTGATGTGCGATGTGAATATGACTGATTAATAAAGAGCCGATGATGTATAAGCTGAGAATTGCGATGATGAGCATTGGAAAAGGTAACAGTGTGAATAAAAATCCAGCACCGGCAAAACCGAACATCATAGAGACATTTTTTGTTAAACTTCTGTAGCTAATCACTTTTTTGACCTCAGCTTGTGTACGAACCAACTGAGGTATGAGCTTATTCTGATTAGGAAATTGAAAAACTATCGCAATTTCACGGCACATTAATAAGAAAATAAGAAATATCATATTGATGTCAAATAGACCAATGCTTATGCAAATTACTAATAATATGGCACTATTCACGCGCAAACTGTACACCATCATTTTGACAGGATGATTGAACTGATCGGCCTTAATACCTGCATAAGAACCCACTAAAATTTGAGCAATATGAGAGAGTGAGCCAATCGCTGCAGTATAAAAAGCTGAACCTGTCTGATCTAAAACAAACCACATCACGGCAAGATTAAAAATGCTATTAGCCAAACCTACCAAAAAGTCATTTGAAATAAAGCTCACAATATTAGATTTCATCTTGATTTTTTAAATGCCTCCCAATGTTTTTTATATTCTTTAAGTTTATCATGCATTAAAAGATCATCTACAGAATCTAAATGTAAATTAGTTAATTTAGATTCCTTTGTATCAGGACTTTTTTTGAAAATTTTTTCATCTTTTAATCCTAAGTATGGTCTTATAATAACCATATATATTTGAAATTCATTTGAAAACATAGTCTTCCTGGTAAGAATATGAGGTTGTATTTAAATTAATAGAGTGAAATGAAATAAGGTCTTTGCTGTATGCCTTATCTAAGAATGGGCAATTTTCTTTATATTTTTCAACTAAATTCAATAGATTCATTACAACACCTCTTCTAATTTTGATAAAAAAACTTGTTATAATATAGTTGTCTTTGTAAAGAGCTGAATCGACACATTTATGAAACCGTTTTTAGATTCTTATTTTGGGAGGTAATTTATGAAACCAATTATTACTACTAGCAGGCTTGAACTAAGAAAACCGGAACAATATATGTCATCAGATATATATGAA